>NZ_LQXG01000005.1:0-52480 GCF_001924955.1 Maricaulis sp. W15
CAAACCCGCTCACGGCTTGCCAAGGCAGCCAGGGACCTAACGGCCTCCTTCGCGCAACCATCCTACATCATCGCAAAACACAGGGACCTATGTGCCGGTGACCAGCTAGGTCCCTGATCTTCGCCCGGCTCGAGGCCGGGCGTGCGTCAGGGATGACAAGGCTTGGGCAGGTCTGGTCCAAGCAGCCCTCAGTCCCCGAACACCCGGCTAAAAATCGTGTCGACATGCTTCATGTGATAGGCCTCGTCGAAACAGGCCTCGATCTGGGCATCCGTCATCAGGGCAGTGACGCCCTCATCGGCTTTCAGGTGATCGACCAGCATGCCGCCCTCATCCCAGGTTTTCATGCCATTGCGCTGGACCAGGCGATAACTGTCCTCGCGGGAGGCACCGGCCTGGGTCAGGGCCAAAAGGACGCGCTGGGAATTGTGGATGCCGCCATAGGCCTGCAGGTTTTCCAGGCAGCGATCCTCATGCACGATCAGCTTTTCGATCATGCCGGCGGTGCGGTGCAGGGCGAAGTCGAGATGGACATTGGCGTCGGGGCCGATGCCGCGCTCGACGGAGGAGTGCGAGATATCGCGCTCATGCCAGAGGGCAATATTCTCCATCGCCGGCACCACGGCCGAGCGCACCAGGCGGGCCTGGCCGGTGAGGTTTTCCGTGAGGATGGGATTGCGCTTGTGCGGCATGGCCGACGAGCCCTTCTGGCCCGGCGAGAAATATTCCTGCGCCTCGCGCACTTCCGAACGCTGCAAATGGCGCACCTCGATAGCGATATTCTCGATCGCCGAGGCAATGAGGCCCAGCACGGCAAAATAATTGGCATGACGGTCGCGCGGTATGACCTGGGTCGAGACCGGCTCGACGGTGAGGCCCATTTGCGCCGCGACATGTTCTTCCACCGCCGGATCGATATTGGCAAACGTGCCGATGGCGCCGGAAATGGCGCAGGTAGCGATCTCGTCTCGCGCCGTGACCAGGCGCGCGCGATTGCGGTCGAACTCGGCATAAAAGCGCGCGAACTTGAGGCCCATCGTGGTCGGCTCGGCATGAATGCCGTGCGAGCGACCGATACAGGCGGTGAATTTGTGCTCCATCGCGCGCGTCTTCAGCGCCGCCAACACCCGGTCCATGCCCTCCAGCAGGAGATCGGCCGACTGTTTCATCTGCACGGCCAGGCAGGTGTCCAGCACGTCCGAAGAGGTCAGCCCCTGATGGACGAAACGGCTCTCCTCGCCGACATGCTCGGCCAGATGGGTGAGGAAGGCGATGACATCATGCTTCACCTCGGCCTCGATCTCATTGATCCGGTCAACATCAAACTCGACGTCTTTTGCCTTCCAAACAGCCTCGACCGCCGATTGCGGCACCACACCCAGCTCGGCCAGCTTCTCCGTCGCATGCGCCTCGATCAGATACCAGATCTTGTACTTGTTCTGGTCCGACCAGATGGCAGCCATTTCAGGACGGGTATAGCGGGGGATCATGAGCGGGCTCCGCGCGGTGTGAGACTGAAGCGCGGGGGATGCGATGGAATGGCGGAGAGGTCAAGGGGAGGGTGGGCTGAACGCGCGCTACCGGCCCACCTCATAGTCGAGAACTTCTGTCGTCACGCCGGCGTTTGCGTACCAGTAGGGCGTCTCGGTCTCGTCGAGCGCGGCGTATTCGGCCTTGGTATAAGTCAGGATTGAGCGCGGACGGTGCAGGATTGAGCGCGCCAGTTGCCCGCCCGCGTAAAACAAGACCCGGAAGACCTGATAGGCCACTTCGCGCGGGCTGAACGCCGGGCCTGGATGGACCAAGCGATAGCGATTGACGTATTGGCCAAGCGTCTGCTTGCGACGTGCGATGTGCCAGCCGGTATAAATCAGCCAGGCGACGGGGCCGAGCGGCTCCACGAAGTGGCGCGGCAGGCCGAGCCAGTCCGGGTCAAACGGGTGGCCAAGCTGCATCTCGTTGAGCGTCAGCAAGAGCAACTGCGCGGGCAGGGCGATGGCCAGTTGCGCAGCGGCGTAATCGACCAGGCCGGCCCGGAACCGCTGTTCGGGCAGGATAGCCTTGTGGCGTGCCGAGGTCGGCAGCGCCGGTTCGCAGAGTAGCACGATCGCCGGGCCGAGTAGCAGCGCGATCGCGTTCAGGCTCTCGCTCAAGCCATCCGGGACGGCCAGGTCCCGGCGCAGCGCCAGAATGAAGTCGCCATACTTGCCGCCGCCCTCGATCCAAGTTGCGTGCAGGATGATTTCGAGACCGACCGGCACAAGCCAGAGCGCGATCAGGGCCCAGCCCAGGACGTAACGGTTGACGTGCAATCTTCGCATGCGCCTATCTTGGCCTGCAAAACCCCGCCTTGGCGAGAGGGTTTGACCGTGCGTCTGTCCGGGCGCGCCCGAGCACCGCCTCTCCGCGACCGGGGAGAGGAATCAAAGGTGAGGGGCGCGCTGCGGCAGCTGCGCAACTAAAATTTGTCCCAATCTACATTCGACAGACCGATGATCTCCCTCGGTCGTTCGGCCACACACGGAAATGAAGCGCTCACAACGTCTGGGCGGAGCTTTCGCTGCCGCAGTTTGCGGGTGGGCTCTTTCCCGATGTGCACGATGCTTCCGGAGGTAAAATTTCGCCTCCAACAGGGGCTGACTCAATTGCATGCTGGCCGAGCCATGGCCACCACTCAAAGTGGCTACCAAGGAAGAAAAGCGACCAAATCGCTCCTTGAACAAGAAAAGTTACCGCCCACCAGTTCCACCGATCAAATTGTCTCGTTTTGTTTCGTGGCGTTGGCGGAAGTTCCAACATTCGAGAGACAGCGCCCTTCTGTTGAATTTGTTCAAAGACGACGGTTCGGGCAGCCACATCCCATTTTTTCCACGCTACAGCGTTCTCAGATTCTTCTACCCAAACTGCTCTCAAGGTGTTGAATGAACAGTAGAGCGATGCAGCGTAAAATATGAGCGCTGATGCGATTAACAGTCGTTGTGTATCGGCAGCGGTGTCGAACTGCCCGACAAGCAGAGCTATCCCACCTGCTGCACCTGCAACCAAGTATCGCCCTTGTTCTTTCTTGGCGTTAGCCGACTCTGACTCGTGCTTGTGCGACTGGGTGATCGCGTAGTCCGCAATCTCACGCTCGAACGATGATGGCTCAGTCATGCAACTAAGTTTCCATTTTTGAATCCGTCAAAATTTCGCATTTCAGACGCGTCTGTTTGTTGTCACGCAAGCATTTAAATCACATCGCCGCCCAATCCACATCCCCGTGCCGATCCAGCATCACGGCCCCGTCCGGCATCGCGTATTTCAGGCCCGAGCCGCAATTGAACAACACGCATTCGGCGTCGCGCGCCAGCAGCCCGTCGCCCATCGCCTTTTCCATGGCGGCCAGCGTCGCCGCGCCCTCGGGACAGAGCAACAGCCCGTCCTCGCGGGCGCAGCGTGTCCGCGCCGTTTCGATCGCGTCTTCCGACACAGCGAGCGCAGCCCCACCGCTCTCGCGCACGGCGTCCAGGATCAGAAAGTCACCGATCGCCTTGGGGACGCGGATGCCCATGGCGGCGGTCTGGGCGTCGAGCCATTCTTCGGCGTGTCTCGCGCCGTCCTCAAAGGCCTTGACAATCGGCGCGCAGCCTTCGGCCTGGACGGCGAACATTTTCGGGCGTTCCGGGCCGATCCAGCCGAGTTTTTCCATCTCGTCGAAAGCCTTCCACATGCCGATCAGGCCGGTGCCGCCGCCGGTGGGATAGAAGATCGCGTCGGGGACGCGCCAGCCGAGCTGGGCGGCGAGTTCCAGGCCCATCGTTTTCTTGCCCTCGATCCGGTAGGGTTCCTTGAGGGTGGAGACGTCGAACCAGCCCATCTTGTCCTTGCCGGCCCCGACGAGGGCGCCGCAATGATGGATGAAACCGTTGACCTTGAAGACGCGGGCCCCCTGCAGCGCCATCTCGCGCAGATTGGCGTCCGGCGTGTCTTCCGGGGCAAAGCACCAGCTCTCCATGCCCATGCGGCTGGCATAGGCTGAGAGCGCGGCCCCGGCATTGCCATTGGTCGGCATGGCGAGCCGGGTGAGGCCGTATTGATGGGCCATGGCGACGGCGAGGGCGAGGCCGCGTGCCTTGAAACTGCCGGTCGGCAGGCGGCCCTCATCCTTGACCCAGACCTTGCCCGTCGCGCCGGACGCCTTGCCCGTGGCGGGAATGTCGATGAGCGGCGTGTCGATCTCGCCGAGGGCACAGACATGGGCGTCGTCGGCCACGGGCAGAAGCTCGCGCCATTTCCAGAATCCGCCACCGCGCGCCCAGATCGCCCCGCGATCATTCTCGGCCTTCATCTTTGTGAGGTCATAGCGCGCCAGGAGCGGCTTGCCGGCACTGGAGAGATTGTGCGGCTGGTCGGCCTCATAGCGTTCACCGGTCTCGGAGCATTCCAGATGGGTGAAATAGTTGGCGGGGGCTTGCATCTTGCTCCGGTCCTCTTGCGTCCGATCGGCCAGAGGCTAGGCGACAGGCGCGCCGCGTCCAGCCTGTTTTCCATCTGTGCGGGCGGGCAAAGCAGCGATAGGTTGGCCCATGAGCTCGATCTACGAACAGCCCCTGCTGGACGGCCCGCTGGATATTGTTTGCCCGCATTGTGGCGGGCGCGCCGTGTTCTCGACCTCGCATGGCAAACCCTTGCCGGTGAGTTTGCGCACCGCAACGGGCGAAATTCTGCCCGATAATTGGGACGGGCAGGTGCGGTGCAGTGCGTGCGGGCATGCGGCCAAGCATGCGCTCGACTGGCCGTCGGACGCCTGGTTCAAGCTGGACCATCGTGGTGAAACCTTGTGGGCCAAGGACGCCGCCATGCTGGCGGAAATCCGCCGTTTCATCGCTGCCGGGGCGGAGCGTCAGGCGATCAAGAAGACCAGCAGTCATGCCCGCTATCTCGTCCGCATCCCGGCGATCTTCGTCAAAGCGAGTGATCGCGAGGCCCTGCTCCGCAAGATTGACCGGCTGTGCTAGCCCGACCAGCCCTTGCGCCCTATGCTTCGGCAACAAGCGAAGGAGAACAAGATGGCGAAAATCATTGGTGTCGGCGGCATCTTCTTTCACAGCCCCGATCCGGCGGCGCTGATGGCCTGGTATCAGGATAAGCTCGGCCTTGAGATCAATGATTATGGCGGCGCCGACTTCCTGCATGCCGACAGCGGCAAGGCCTTTCCGCAGGGCGCGCGGACGATCTTCTCCGGCTTCAAAACCGGGACGGATTATTTCAAACCGTCCGACAAGCCTTTCATGATCAATCTCATGATCGATGACATGGACGGCATGCTGGCGCGCTTGGCCGACAAGGGTGTGCCGCTGGAAGGCGAGCCCCAGGATTTCGACTATGGCCGCTTTGCCTGGGTGATGGATCCCGACGGGACCAAGATCGAGCTCTGGCAGCCGATTGAACCGGCGGGGTAGGGTCGGCGTCTCGGGAGTTTTCCCCAACGCGCGCCGCACAATTTTTCCCGGACGCGCAGAGCGCGATCCGGGATCGACGTTGGGCTTATCGCTGCAGGACGGGCGCAAAGGCTGGTGTCGGGTTCGGTTAGCCCCGGATCTTCGCCCGGCTTTCGCCGGGCTGCGTCCGGGGGAAATGCACCTGTCGTGTAAGGAGGGGCAATTCCGGTGCCCCGCCTCTCCATTGTTTGCTGATAAGCAATCTTAAGGGTTATTGCGAGCCGTGGCTCGCTCTTTCCGGGCCACATATGACGCCACCCGGGTTATGGCTGAGGTCCTACATCAACCCCAACGTCTTGAAGCTCGCCGTATTCTCGCGGCCGATCACCAGATGATCATGCACCGCGATCTCGAAGGGTTTGCAAATCTCCATCAGCGTCCGGGTCATCTCGATATCGGCCTGGCTGGGTGTGGCGTCGCCGGACGGGTGGTTGTGCACCAGGATGATGGCCGAGGCCTCGTGGGCGAGGGCGGCCTTGACCACTTCGCGGGGATAGACCGGCGCATGATCGATCGTGCCTTCGCCCAGCACCTCGTCGGCGATCAGCTTGTTGTTGCGGTCGAGGAAGAGAACGCGGAACTGTTCCGTCGTCGCGTGCTGCATGGCGGTGCGGCAATAGGCGACGAGGGCTGACCAGGAGGTGATGACCGGGCGGCCGATCACCTGTTCGCGGGCCAGGCGTTCCGATAGGGCCTTGATCAGTTTCAGTTCGGCGGCGGTCTTTTCCGACACGCCGCGCACGGCGGCGAGCTGGCCGACCGTGGCCGAGGCGACGCCGCCCAGATCACCGAAGCGGGCGATCAGGTCCTTGGCGATGGGTTTGACGTCGCGGCGCGGGATGCAGCGGAACAGGTAGAGCTCAAGCAATTCATAATCGTGAAGTGCCAATCCACCCGCTGAGGTTAGTTTTTCACGCAGCCGGTCCCGATGACCTGTATGTGATGCCAGGTCGGTCATGGTCTAGCGGTTGGAATAGGGGGGCTTGTCGAGGCCCTTGGGCGATTTTGTGAAGATCTCCACACCGTCCGCTGTGACACCGACGGAGTGCTCGAACTGGGCCGAGAGTGACTTGTCACGGGTGACGGCGGTCCAGCCATCGGCGAGGACTTTCACATCCGGTCGGCCGAGATTGAGCATGGGTTCGACGGTGAAGAACATGCCCTGTTTCAGCTCGGGGCCTTCGCCATGCTCGCCGAAATGCAGGACATTCGGGCTGTCATGGAAATTCTGGCCGAGGCCGTGACCGCAGAAATCACGGACGATGGAGCAGCGGCGCTCCTCGGCATAATCCTGGATGATGGCGCCGATCGTGCCCAGGGTGACGCCCGGCTTGATCGCATTGATACCGGCCATCATCGCTTCATAGGTTGTGTCGACCAGCAGCTCGGCCTTCCGGCGCGGTTCGCCGATCGTGTACATGCGACTGGTATCGCCATGCCAGCCATCGACCACGACCGTCACATCGATATTGACGATATCGCCCGCCTTGAGCGGCTTGGGTCCGGGAATACCATGGCAGACGACATGGTTCACCGAGGTACACAACGAGTGCCGATAGCCGCGATAGAAGAGCGTCGCCGGCACGGAGCCATGATCAAAGGCGTATTCACGCGCCAGCTTGTCGAGCCAGCCGGTGGTATTGCCGGGACGGGCGTGCTCGACCAGCATGTCGAGGATTTCCGCCGCCAGGCGACCCGCCTTGCGCATGCCTTCGAACGCCTCCGGCCCATGCAGCTTGATGCGGCCATCACGCGGGCTGGCAGTGTCGATATCGGTCACGGTCTCGTAGGCAGTCGTCAAGTCGGTACTCCTTCAACACCCGCTTATAAACAGAGCGCGCGCCGTTTGGAACGGCGCGCGCCTGCATTTCTCAGCGTTTGGCTTGGAGTCTATTCGGCGTCACCACCGAACAGATTGCCGAAGAAGCTGTCATCATTCCAGGCCGGACGCTCGTCGCTGTCAGCGATTTCGCGGGCGATCATGTAGTTGATATTGGCAAATTTGGCGCCCTGTTCGAACAGGACTTCCAGCTCACCATCCAACTGGTCGGTCTGGCGGTGGTAGTGGGTGTTGAGAAAGCCCATGAAGCCTTCACCCTCATCCCAACGCGGATCCGGCGAGGAGAAGCCGGTCATCAGGAACAGCGCCGGCACGCCTTCACGCACGAAATTATAGTGGTCCGAGCGCACGAAGAGCGATTGTTCCGGCAGCGGGTCTTCGCTCACTTCAATACCCATGCGGGCAGCGGCACGGGTGGCGATCGGTCCGAGATTGGAGTGGTTCGAGCCGAAGGCGATCACGTCGGCGAAGTCGTAGACGATGACCGGCATGTCGAGATTGACATTGGCGACGATCTGTTCGGCCGGAACCGTCGGGTTGCGGGCAAAATGCTCGGAACCCAGAAGGCCTTTTTCTTCCGCCGTCAGGGCAACAAACAGCACTGAGCGGCGCGGCGCCCCCTCTTCGAGGAAGGTCCGGGCCGTCTCCAGCATGATCGACACGCCCGAAGCATTGTCGACCGCACCATTGCAGATCCGGTCGCTATCATCGGTGGTGTTGCAGGCACCGCCCGAGCGCATGTGATCGGTGACCGAACCGATATGGTCCAGGTGGGCAGTGAGTACCAGGAATTCATCTGCCAGCTCCGGGTCGGAGCCACGGATCATGCCGACGACATTCGGGGCATCGAAAGGCTCGGACAGGGTGCGTTGCTGGATGGTGACCGAATGCGGCAGGGCGAAACGCGGATAGCTCGGCTCTTCCGCCGACATGGCGGTGCGAACATCTTCCAGGCTCATTTCCGCGCCCTCAAACAGGCGGGCGCCGAGTTCGGCCGTGACATTGGCTGTGGCGGCCACACTGTCATAGCCGGACGGGCCGGTCGCTGTGGTCAGGCGGACCGCCGGACCATTGCCGAAACGCTCGGCGTAACCGGCCAGTTGTTCCGGTGTCCAGCTGGTCAGCGAGATCATGCCGATCGCACCGTGCGCGGCGGCGACATTGCGCTTGGTGGTCCCGGAATTGTGGTGGGCACGCTCTTCGGACAGGCCTTCGAACACGCCTTCCGGCACGCCGCCCATGACGACGACGATCTTGCCGTCAACATCCAGGCCCTCATAATCGTCATGACCACGATTGGCCGCCGAAACGCCATGGCCGACAAAGACCAGTTCGCCAGTGACGGTCGCTTCCAGCACGCTGGGGTTTGACGAGATGAAGACGTCGGTGCCGTGGGTAAAGGTCTCATCGCCCAGCGTCATCCGGTTGAATTCCGGATCCGGGCGGACTTCGTGCATGGGGACTTCGGCAAAATAGCCGCCATTGTCGCCAGCGGCTTCGAGGCCGAGCAGCCGCATCTGGGCGGCGACATAGTTGGCGGCGATTTCATAGCCGTCCGTGCCTGGATCGCGGCCTGCCAGATAGTCAGAGGCGAGGAAGCGGATATGGGCTTCGATATTGACGGCACTGACATCCGGCGCGAAGGCGGCGTCCGCCACATCCGTCGTCGTGTCAGTGTCGTTTGCGGCCGTACAGGCGGCCAGCGCCAGACCGGCAAGGGCCGGAATGAGATACTTCATATAAGCCTCCCCCAAAGAGGTGTTGGTGTCCCGCGGGACTATAGGGGGGTAGGGGGCGCGTACAATGTCGGCGCTTTGTTAATTTTCAGTCACAAGCGCCGCTGCGACCGAGGGTGACACGGTATAGTGGTTTGAAAAGATTGGCGTCATGCGGGCTGGGCGACCGGTCGAAAGCTGGAAGCACACGACTTTGGTGAGGGCACGAAACACAGTTGCCCCGTCACTGACGCGGCGGAACTGGTAGCGGCGCTCGGCGCGAAGCCGACGATCAGACTGGCTGATCCAGACCGCGCAGTCGATCTCGTCGCCCTTGCGGACATGGCCCAGATAATCGGCCTCGGTGCGGATGATGGCGATGCCGCGATCATCCTTGGCACAAGCCTCCATCGAATAGTTCTCGCCCCTGGAAAACCAGTGGGTCCAGGCGGCCTCATCGGCCCATTCCAGATAGCGGGCATTATTGGCGTGGCCGAAGCTGTCGATATCCCTGTCCCCCACCGTGATACGGTGGACATAGGCATCCGGCAGGTCCCAGCCATTCCAGTTATCGCTCATTGTCCCAACTCCACGCGCATCGGACGGGTGATCGTCACCGCCGTCGGCGAGACGTCGCAAGCATAGGCCAGGACTTCAACCCCGGCGGCGGCGCTGGTGCGCAAAGTCTCGGCATAGACCGGATCAATGTCCTCGGCCGGTCGAAGCACCTCGCAGTCCGAGCGCTGGACGATGAAAAGCTGCACGGCGCGCTCGCCGGCGGCGACCTGATTGGCCAGTTCGACCAGATGCTTGGCGCCGCGCGAGGTCACGCCGTCGGGGAATTCGGCAATGCCGGGACCGCGCTGCCAGTGGACATTCTTGACCTCGACCCAGCAGGCCGGTTTGCCGCCGCCTTCCAGCAGCAGGTCGATGCGGGAATTCTCGCCATATTTCACTTCGCGGCGCAGGCTTTCATAGCCGGTCAGTTCGCGGATCACTCCGGCATTCACAGCCTCTTCGGCCAGCGCATTGGCGAGATTGGGCAGGGCGCCGATCAGCGTGCCTTCCGCCTCGACCAGCTCCCAAGTGTATTTCAGCTTGCGCTTGGGATTGTCCGAGCGTGACAGCCAGACCGGAAGGCCCGGATCCTTGATGCCGGTCATCGCGCCGGTATTGGCGCAATGCGCCGTCACGATCTCGCCGCCGTCCAGTTCGACATCGGCAAAGAAGCGCTTGTAGCGTTTGACCAGCGTGCCGGGGATGAGCGCGGTTGCGAATTTCATGGCTTGGACTTCCCTGCAGCGGGCTCATATACCCTCACACGGGCGATACTTAAGGACGATTCTCATGACGGCGAGCAAACGGGTGACGGCGGCGGTGCTCCTGATCGGGGATGAGGTCCTGTCCGGTCGCACCCAGGATAAAAATCTCAACCAGATCGCCCGCTTCCTTGCTCCGCTTGGCATCAATGTCGTGGAATGCCGCGTGGTGCCGGACGAGACCGATATTATCGTCGATGCGCTCAACGCGCTGCGCGCTACGTGCGACTACGTCTTCACCACCGGCGGCATCGGCCCGACCCATGACGATATTACGGCTGACGCTGTCGCAGCGGCCTTCGGCGTTGGTATTGATGTCCGTGACGATGCCCTGGCGATCATCGAGGACTGGTATGCCAAGACGAAAACCCCGGTCACCGAGAGTCGCAAGCGCATGGCCCGCATCCCCGATGGCGCCAGTCTGATCCTCAACCCGGTCACCGGCGCGCCAGGCTTCCAGACCGGCAATGTCTTCACCCTGGCCGGTGTCCCCTCGATCGTGGCCGGCATGCTCAATGATATCGATCACAGGCTTGAGGGCGGGGCGGTGACAAAGTCGCGCTCGGTCAAGGGCGACAATCTCCGCGAAGGCGATGTCGCCGAGGCGCTGGGCGCTCTGGCGACCGAATTCCCCGATGTCTCGATCGGCTCCTATCCCTATTTCCTTGAAGTCAAAGCCGGTGAGATCAAGCGCGGCACGCATTTGGTCGCCCGCGCGACGGATGAGGGGCAGCTCGACCAGGTCATCGCGCGGATCGCGGCGATGGTGGAAGCGGTGGGGATCACCCCGCGGATTGATCCGGTGGATTGAGGGGATGAAATATGGCTGCATTTCTCGGGTGTGGCACACTGGTGTCTATATTGGTCATATCGGTTATTGGCAGCATCTGGACGAAACGAAAGACACCGGCGATCACCCACACGTCGACCGACCATGATCTGATGATCAGAAACTTCTGGATTGTCGCGTGTTGTGTTTGTGTGTCCTTTGCCGTTCTGAGTGGCTTTTTGATTGCGCTGGTCGTGTATGTCGAGGTGACGTGAGGCCAATAGGGCGCCTTGTTCGCGTTCTCGCATTTCCCCTGATCAAGACTCTCGCCACCCCATTCATTCAACTGTGCTTTCAATCGTCATCCCGGGCGAAACCCTGACTTGATCTGGGCGGATATCCCGGACCCATATGCCCGGTGCGGCCGATATCGGCGCGTATAGGTCCCGGCTCTCCAACCTGCTTTCGCAGGCTTCCGGCCCGGATGACAAATACGCATGAACTCGGCTTATCCCCGCCGTGCGCCCCTTCCTTCTCCCTTGGGAGAAGGTGCCCCGGAGGGGCGGATGAGGGGGATTCCTCCTGCTCTCTCCGGGATTTACCCCTCACCCTGACCCTCTCCCCAGGGAGAGGGAAAGCGTTCCCCGCGAACAAAAATCATAAAACTTATCCCCGCCCGTCAAACCTGGCGGATAATCCCCGTTGTCCCGCGCTACTCGAGGCCCGGATTGGTGATCCGGGGGCGTTGGGAGTACGGAGCTCGTCCGGTTGCCTGGAAACACCGCCAGACCAACCCGGCGTGGCCATCGGCAGGACGGCGGCACAAAGCTCGACCGTTTGTTCCTGTCGGTTTCGAGACGGGACCCGCAAGGGACCTGACCAAATCTCCGTGTGCGGGGTGCCCGAGGTGCCCATCCACACAAGACAATAGCCAAACCGGCATCGGCCGGGCCCCCGCACCCCTCATCCCGCCAGGTGGAAACACCGTGGCGCGGGCAGACCTGTCGATCACCTCAAACATCAGGAAAGGAGCTGCTTCGGTGCGCCTTCCCGCCCGTCATCCGGCAATACCAGCCTGGCGCTCCGGCGCCGCCGGGACGGGCGGGAAGGCGGCTGAGCGGGGGACATACCTGTCCCCACCTGGCGCTGAATGCGCCGCTTGCCTTTCAATCGCCCCGATTTCGACTTGTCGTTGTCCCCGATGGCGCCCAGTCTGACGGGTGAGGGATTTTGGGACCGGAAGGGGATTCCATGAAACGCGTTCTTTTGATCAGTGCGGCCGGGCTGGCCATGCTCGCTGCGTGTACGGCGACTGTCGCACCGCCGACCGCACCGCCGCCGCCCCCGCCACCTGCGCCGCCGCCCCCTCCGCCGCCACCGGCACCGGTGGCGTACCCGGCTGACATGATCACGGTGACGGGCTCGCGCCTTGCCAGCCGGTCATCTGTGATCGCCGAGGAGGCCGGAAGCCGTCCATCACCGCAGCCGCTTGACCGGGAACGCTATGAAGACGTCGACCCGAACCCCGTCGTCGCAACAGCCGAAGAGCCGGTGTCCACTTTCTCCATCGATGTCGACACGGCGAGCTATTCCCTCGTCCGCAATTCGCTTGAATATGGCCAGCTGCCCCCGACCGATGCCGTGCGGATCGAGGAGATGGTCAATTATTTCGACTATGATTATGCCCTGCCGCCGGGACCCGACGAGCCGTTTGCGACCCATGTCACGGTCACGCCGACACCGTGGAATGCCGACACCCAGCTGATGCATATCGGCATCCAGGGGTATGAGATCATTCCCGAGGAACGACCGCGTGCCAATCTTGTCTTCCTGATTGATGTGTCAGGGTCCATGAATGCGCGGGACAAGCTGCCGCTCGCAGTGGACGCGATGCACATGCTGGTCGATGAGCTGGAGCCTGACGATACTGTCGCCCTGGTCGTCTATGCCGGCGCGGCAGGTGCGGTGCTGGAACCGACCGAAGCCCGCAATGCCCGCGCCATTCACCGCGCGCTCGATAGTCTGAGCGCTGGCGGCTCGACGGCCGGCGGAGCTGGTCTGGCCCTGGCTTATGACCTCGCGGAGCAGAATTTTGACGAGGACGCGGTCAATCGCGTCATGCTGCTCACAGATGGCGATTTCAATGTCGGCGTCACCCAGGACGAGCGTCTGGAAGACTTTGTCGCCCGCAAGCGCGACAGCGGCATCTACCTGTCGGTGATGGGCTTTGGTCGCGGCAATTACAATGACCAGATGATGCAGACCATCGCCCAGGCGGGGAACGGGACGGCCGCCTATATCGACAGCCGCCAGGAAGCCCGGCGCATGCTGGTGGAGGAGAGCTTTTCCTCGCTGTTTCCGATTGCCAATGACGTCAAGATCCAGATCGAGTTCAACCCGGCCCGCGTCGCCGAGTACCGCCTGATCGGTTATGAAACACGCCTGTTGGAGCGGGCTGATTTCAACAATGATGAGGTCGATGCCGGGGAAATCGGGTCCGGACATTCGGTCACGGCCATTTACGAGATCGCGGCGCCCGGTTCCGAGGGCGTGTTAATGGAGCCGCTACGCTATGGCGGTGAGGCGTCGGTGGAACCGGATCTCGACGGCGAGTTCGGCTTTCTGCGTCTGCGCTACAAGCGGCCGGGCGAGGATGACAGCCGGCTGATCGAACGCCCGGTGACGCAAGCTGACGTCGCGGACCGGTTCGAGATGGCGTCGCAGGAGGCCCGTTTCTCGATTGCGGTGGCCGGTTTTGCCCAGCGTTTACGAGGCGATGCCTGGTTGGCGGACGGTTATGACTGGGCCGCGATCCGCGAGACGGCGGCCGCTGCCATCGGCGAGGATCAATTCGGCTATCGCGCTGAATTTCTCGACCTGGTCGATCTAGCGCAAGCGGCGGACGAGGCCCGCGACAAGCCCTGATCGGAACGCGTCGTGACATGAAAAGAGCCGCACCCGGAGACAGGTGCGGCTCTTCTTGTTTCAGGCGTCAGCCGGGTTCGGGATCAATCGCCGAACTGGTAGTAGAAACGCACACCAATGGTCCGCGGCGGGGCCACATTGGCGTAGTGGCTGCGAACCGGATGTCCTTCGACGGCCTGGTTTGACAGCGGCGTGCTACGGATGCCGGTCTCGATGTATTCATTGCCGATATTGTTGATGAAGAGCGTCGCCCCCCAGTCTCCGGCATCGTAATTGATCGAGCCATTGGCCACGAAATAGCTGTCCAGCGTCACACTGCTACCACGCCCACCGGTTCGGGTCAGGATATCACCCGTGTAGGAGATGCCGAGATTGTAGTTGAGTTGGGCACCGCTCGCGAAATCGGTGGTGTAGCGGCCAAAAGCCGACGCCTGGGTTTCCGGCGAGCCAGGCAGACGGTCGCCCGCCTGTCCATCTTCGAAGGCCGAGCCAAAGCCCGGCGTGGTGATGGTCCGCACCAGGAAAGGTACATCGGCGGTCAATTCCGATTGCGTGAAGGAATAGGTGCCGCGCAGTTCGAAATTATGCGCGACCTGCCAGGAGCCTTGCAGCTCGAAGCCCTTCGACTCGGCGCCGGCCGCATTGACCGTGATCGGGATATTGGCGTTGACCGTCGCCGAGGAGACCTGCGGATCGGTCCACTCCACCAGGAAGATGGCGCCGTTCAGCGTCACCGCGCCATCGGCCCAGGTCGTCTTGGCGCCGAGCTCGTAATTGGTCGTCTGGTCGGGGCCGAACTGGCGTTCGTCAAACTGGGCGATGTCGCCGGCATTGGGGCCGTATTGCTGGCCCGGTGCGAGGGCGCAGGCGCCCTGGGTCGCGTTCGGATCATAGGCCGGGCAGGGGCCCAGACCGTTCGAGGCGCCGATCCGGTAGCCTTCCGACACCGTGAAATAGGCCAGGATGTCGTCGGTCAGATCATAGGCGATGTTGAACTTGTAGAGGAAGCCGTCATCGGATTGTGCCAGCGCCGGGTCAAAGGCGAGATCGCGGATCTCGTCGAGTGTCATCGGCGTATAGGTCGGTGCTTCGAACAGGGGGAAGTCGACGGTGGAGACCGATTCCAACTCGTACTCGTAATAGCGCCCGCCCACCGTGACCGAGAGCCGGTCGGTGATGTCCCAGCCCAGTTCGCCGAAGAAGGCGCTTTCGGTGAGTTGGGTATTGGCCGTCGAGAAATACTCCAGATCGGTCGGGTTCTCGGTCAGGCCGAAGCCGAAATTGTCGTTCACATACTCGGCGTAATTCGGCGTGTACTCCTCGGAGGAACCGACGAATTCGGCCTTGTTGTAGTAATAGCCGACGATCCAGTTGAACTGGCTCTCATAGGTCGAGACCAGGCGGATTTCCTGATTGAAGAATTCGCCTTCTTCCAGCTCGTGCGTGAAGGACGTGAAGTTCGGGAAGGCCTCGTAGGAATATTCCAGCGAGATCAAGAGATCTGTCTGGTCACGCTGACCGTCTTCGTCGTAGCGGCCAAAACCGGTCGCCGAGGTCAGTTCGGCAAAGCCCAGATCCGCCGTTACTTCGAGCGCAAACAGCTCGTTATTGCGCTCGATCGGTTCAAGCACGCGCAGGGCCGACTCATAGCCGCCAGCCGTGATGGGTGAGCGACGCGAGGAAATCTGACGCCCCTCAATGTCCTGGTGCTGGAAATAATAGGTGGCGGTGGCGTCGAGCCAGTCGGTCGGCGCCCAGCGTGCGGCGATGCGGCCGGACACGGCTTCTTCGCCGTCGGCATCCTGGGTCGGGACAAGATTGGCAGCGACGTCGGCCGGGTCGTTGAAGTCCGGGTTCGGATTGGAGACGCCCGGTTCGCGCACGCGATAATTGTAGTCGATGAAGCCACTGTCCTGCAGCACATCGACCGAGCCGCGAATTGCGAACGTGTCGGAGACGGCGTGGTTGAAAGTGAAGCCGATGTCGGACGACAGCGATTCCGCCTCGGAATACTGGTAGAAGGAGGAGCGGACTTGCAGCATGTTGCTGTCGAAATCCGGGCGGTTCGGCAGATAGCGGATCGCGCCGCCCAGCGTGCCAGCGCCGTAAAGCGTGCCCTGCGGCCCGAGCAGGACTTCGACGCGCTCGAGGTCATTCAGCTTGAGATCGATGAAGAGCGGGATTTCGCCGAGATAGGTGGCCACGGTGCCGCCGCCATCATTATTACCGTCACCGGAATTGATCGGGTCGGCATTGAGGCCGCGCACGATGATCGGATTGCCCTGGCGGCCGCCGCGATCAACGATGTTGATGCCCGGCACATAGGCGAGGGCGTCGGCGAGGTCCTCGAAGCCCTGTTCCTCGATCTGGGCGCCGCCAATGGCGGCAATATTGAGCGGGATGTCCTGGACGCCTTCGGCGCGGCGGGTCGCGGTCACGACAATAACGTCTTGCGAAGACGAGTTATTGTCCTGCGCTTGTGCCGTTCCGATTGCCGACATGCCGGCGAGTGGCAGGGCAAGTGCACTGATTGAACAGGCCAAGCGTGAGCGTAGTGATGCTTTGGTTTTCGCGGGCATGACTGGAATCTCCGAATGAAATTGTGCGCTAATCATGGTCTGGTGCGTCAAACGAAAGCAATTGCCGGGCGTTAAACTTATGTCACATTATCGTTTTCTTCTGATACCTGTTGCGCGAGGGACACGCTGCATGTGCGAAGGCCCTTTGCTAGTGCAGCATTCGGTTGTGCCGGAGCGTCTTGCGTCCGGTCGTCCGGGGTTTTCGGTATGATCGTAACGCTTTCCGTCGAATCACATCTCGCCGAGGCGGCCAAGGCGCTGGGCGCCAATCGCTACCAGGATGCGCATGCTCATTGCATGTCTGTGCTGCGGACCGAGGGACCGAATGCCGAAGCGTTTTTCCTGCTCGGCCTGCTGACGGCGGCCCATGACAACCACGCCAAGGCGGTCGAAATTTTCGACCGTGCGATTGCTGTGAAGGCCCGCGATGCCCGTTTCCATGCCCATCGCGCCAAGTCCTTGCTGGCCCTCAACCAGCGCGACGCGGCGGCGGGAGCGGCCCGCGAGGCGGCAAAGATCGGGCCGCCCGATGCGCTCACCTTCGACACGGTCGGCGTCGTTTTTACGCGACTTGGCGACCATGCGGCCGCCATCGGTCTCTTCGAAGCCGCCGTTGCAAAGGATCCGCAACGCGCCGACTATCACTACAATCTCGCGGCCTCGCGCCAGTTTGCCGGCGATTTTCCGGGCGCCGAGGCGGCCTATGCCCGCACGCTGGACCTAGCCCCGGATCATGCCCGCGCCCTGTCGGCGATTGTCGGACTCAAGCGCCAAGATGAAGCCGACAACCGGCTCGCCGACCTGGTCGCAGCCTTTGAGGCGCGTGCGGACGGTGACGAGGAAACACAGCTGCATCTCGGTCATGCGATCGCAAAGACGCTGGAAGATCTCGGCCGGCATGGCGAAGCCTTGGACTGGCTTGGCCGCGCCAAGGCAGGCGCCAGTGCGCGGCGCGGCTATGAACCGGCCGACGACGCGGGTTTATTTGAGGCGGCGAGAGCGACGGCGGGCGCTGGCGGCCACGCGCCCGAGCGCCCGGGCTGGCCCAGCGAGCGGCCGATCTTCATCACCGGCTTGCCGCGTACCGGAACGACTCTGGTCGACCGTATTCTCAGCGCCCACAGCGCCGTTCGGCCGGTCGGTGAATTGTCGAATTTTGCCCTGCTCGGCAAACGATTGGCCGCAACGCCGGGGCCTTATGTGATGGACGCATCCACCTTGGCGGCGGCGGGCGATATCGACGCGGCGCGCTGGGGCGAGGCGTATGAGGCCAGTGTTGCCGGCCTTGCCGGTGATGCACCGCGATTTACCGACAAGATGCCGCTTAACATCGTCTGGGCCGGGCATATCAACCATGCCCTGCCGAACGCGCGCATTATCTGCCTGCGCCGCCACCCGATCGATGCCTGTCTCAGCAATTACCGACAGCTCTTTGCCACCAGTTTTTCCTATTACAACTACGCCTATACGCTGGAGGATTGCGCTCGCTATTATCTCGGTTTCAACCGGCTGCGCGCGCACTGGTCGGCAACCCTGCCTGCCGACCGCTACGCCGAGGTCGCCTATGAGGATGTTGTCGCTGATCTGGACGGCGAGGCACGCCGCCTGATCGCTCATTGCGGCCTCGATTGGGAACCGGCCTGCCTCGATTTTCACAACCAGGCTGGCAGCGTCGCCACAGCCAGTTCCGTCCAGGTCCGCCAGCCGCTTTATTCCAGCTCGATCGGCCGCTGGAAACGCCATGCCGAGGCGCTCGCCCCGATGCGCGCCATCCTGGAGGCGGGCGGGGTCATCGACGGCGACGGCAATTGGCTGCGCGAGGTCTGACCGGGCCTCTGGCCAGCGCATCGAACGCGTGTAGGATCACGCCGCTGTCCAACCCCGCGGGCGTGGCGGAATCGGTAGACGCAGCAGACTTAAAATCTGCCGGCCGCAAGGCCGTGCCGGTTCAAGTCCGGCCGCCCGCACCATTCTTTCTTCGCTTCCGTTGCGCTCGAACCCGTGCCCAGCCCCACCCTTGTTACCGGGGTTCGTGCTCACATGAAGCGCGCTCAAGGCTGGGGTGTTCGAGACTAGTCGATCAGCCCGCACCAGTTTTTCATTGCTTCTGTTGCGCTCGAACCCGTGCCTGGCTTCGCCTTGTGTGTCGGAATGGATGTTCCTGACCTGATCAGCGACCGCTTGGGCGTCGGTTCCGGCCCATCAACCACAGCCGGAATATGGTGAGGTAGACACCTGCCAGACCGAACAGGAGGGCGATGACGGAGGTCGCCTTGATCCACCAGGAATTGAAGTTCTCGCGACTGGACCAATCCATGATGTGGAGGCCCCAGAAGAAGTCATAGACCCGCCACGCCGTCGTCCTGACCGCTCTGAGTTCGCCGGTCTGGCTGTTGATGTAGAAAGTGGTCGGCGGGGTGGTATCGCCCGCGGCAAAGTCGATCCGCCAGGCGGGTATGGCAAGGCCGGCCTCGCGCGGGGGCTCGGTCAACAAGCTGACTGTGCTGATCTCGCCCAAGCCCAGTTGGCGGCCCTGCGCGATCTCGATCGCGAGCGCCTCATCGATCGGCGACAGCGTGTCACCGGTGTTGGCGTCAACCATTATCGGCCCGTCGGTGGTGTCCAGTCGCCATACCGGGCGTCCAGCCAGCAGGCCGGTGCGGGCCGATGTCACATCGCCGTTCTGGTCGGCAATGATATCGCCGAGCGGCCGGGCCGTCTCGCTCCAGTCGATCACGATCCGGGGTTCGGCACTGCGTAAATGCTCGCCGCGAATGGTCTCGATCGGGATGATCACCATGACCAGGCCGGAGATCAGCCACAGCATGACCTGGACGCCGAAGGCGGCGCCAAGCCAGAGATGGATCTGGCTCATCAATCGAAAAAGCTTCACGGCGGCCCCCCGGGACAAGGATGTTGCAGTGTACTGTCTACACCGTAACCGGGCGCTGCATCCAAAACATGGTGCACCTGCATCCTTAACGGAGCGCAGAACTCGGAGTTTCCAGATGGTGTACGCCAAACCTGTGGCCCTGTTGGCCGCGACGTTTTCAATCGGCATGGGCGCAGCTTCGGCTGACTGCCCCGCAGACCCGGTCTTGGTGCGGATGGCGCACGTGGAAGACAACCGGTTTGCTGTTGCAGTTTCGGCGCCCGGTTCACAGGGCCCGATCGACATATCCTGGCGCGAGGCGGAGGGAACGCGGGACGGGCAGGCCGACTTCCTGTCCGATGTGGTCTTTGAGCGATCCGACGGCGCGCTCGTTGCGGCGGAGTATGCGGGATATGGCACCTGGCAATTGCCGGGTGCCGGGGACAGTGATGGTGATGCGCTCTGGGATGGATACCGCTACACGCTGACGGCTGATCATGATCGAGCGGTATGGAATATCGGCAAGGAAGAGATCGCCTATCGCTTTGACGACGGCTTCTATTTTGTCCTCCAGTCGGTTCTGGCGGTCAGCTATGGGTGGGGGGATTGTCAATTCGATGTCCGCATGGACTTGCCCGATGGATGGCAGGCCGTGACGCCCTGGGCTGAGGCTGGCGAGCACGCCTTCGCGGTGTCCGGGCTGAACAGCCTGATCCGCAATCTCATTGTGCTCGGCCCGAATCTCGAGCCGCAAACCCTCGCCCTAGACGGGCTCGACGTGGTGATCATCAGCGAAGGTGTTTTCGACGAAGCGCGGCCGGCCTTTGCCGAGGTGCTGCGTCGCAGCCTGGCCGCCTATACCGAGATATTTGGTGGTGTCCCGATGGAGCGCTACCTCGTCGCCTTCGGCGAGGACGACATGAATGATGGCGGTGCCTTTGCGGAGAGTTTCGGGCAACGCCTGCCGGCGCCTTTTCGCGAGCATGAACGGCTGATGTGGGCTCGCTCGCTCGCGCATGAGTCGCTGCACGCCTGGATCGGAATTGCCATCTCGCGAAACCCGGATGCCGAGCTGCAATGGTTCACCGAAGGCGGAACCGACTATCTCACCATGAAAACGCTCTACAGGACCGAGCTGGTCGATGCCAATGATGTCATTTTCATGATCGAAGGGCAGATCCGCCGCTTCCTGCTCGGGCGCATCCAGAGCGGGCCTGTCAGCCTGGCCGAGGCCGGTGAAAACAAGCAGGAAAACCGAACCCTGGTCTATGGCGGCGGCGCGCTGTTCCACCTTCTGCTCGATGCCCGCATGACCGAACTGCACGGAGGCGGATCTTATGAGGCGGCGCTGCGTTCGCTCTATGAGGCGGACGACCGGCGCTATTCGCAGGCGCGCATGCTGGCCGCCCTGGATGCCCGGTCCGACGGTGCAGCCAGCGAAATCCTGGCCATGCTCAATGGTCCGTTCGATCCGTTCGGCTTGCTGGCGGAAGTCGACACGACCGGGCTTGCGACGGCCGCCTTCGGGCCGGATGAGATCCTGGTCCGGTTTGCCGCCCAGGGATGTGCCGGCTCGCGTGATGCGGCCTGCATGCCCGATTTCCTGAGTCGCTGACATCGACGGCGGTGCGGCGGAACGCTAGCCTGCGTGTCATGTCACATCACGCCGTCCATACTCATCTGATTGCCGTCGCAGAACCGCTGTTCCCGGATCTCGTTGCAGCAATCCGTCACCAAGGTCCGCTGGAGCTGCCGCTGCGCAATGATTTGCCGTTTCCGACCTATCTCTGTCGGGCCATCTCGGGGCAACAGATATCGGTGAAGGCCGCGCAGAGTATCTGGGCGCGGGTCGAGGCGAGTGCCGAGGCAGCGCCCTTGCTTGACCATTTCCACGCCGACAATGCCGAGACCTTGCGGGCCTGCGGTCTGTCCGGAGCCAAGACACGGACGATCATCACCATCGCCGAGACCCACCGCACGGTCGGGCTGGATACCGATCTTCTCAAAAGCCTGCCGGTCGCGGAGCGGACGGCGCGTCTGACCGAGATATGGGGTGTCGGGCAATGGACCGCCGACATGATGAACATATTTTATTTCGGCGAGCAGGATGTCTGGCCCGACGGCGATGTTGCCGCCCGCAAAACACTCGAGCGGCTGACATCCAAACGCCGCAAAACGGTGCGCACAGCCGCGATGTTCAAGCCCTACCGGTCCTGGCTGGCCTATTATATGTGGGCGCATGTCGATGCGCCGCCGGATGGCGCGCCGGGCTGATACCTGGCGGCCGAACGGGATGTGGCGACGCGCGGCCGATCCTGCCCACAAACCGCCTTATCTTGGCCGGGATCGGATGATGTCATGACCCCATGACACGACGTATTCTCATCGATGCCGGACTTTTTGTCGGCGGCTGGTCCCTGGGCTGGATGCTGACCGACAATCTGTTGATCGGTCTTCTCTTCGCTTTGATCTTCTCCGGGGCCGGTGAGGGTGTGCAGGCGGCTGCCAGTCATGATGACTGAGCCGCTTCACCGCGCGCTCGACATCCCATACCGCTCTCTCTAACCTTTGACCTGAACGCTGTTCATTTTGCGGATCGCCACAGAAGCGGTCGCGATCATGGTCGATATCAAGAGGGAATTTTCATGGCCGAACCCGATAGCCTCAAGGGAAAGCTGCGCCTGCCTGTGATTGGCGCGCCACTTTTCATCATTTCCAACCCGGATCTCGTCCTGGCCCAGTGCAAGGCTGGCATTGTCGGCTCCTTTCCGTCGCTGAATGCGCGCCCGGTCAGCCAGCTCGACGAGTGGCTGGACCAGGTCACCTCGGAGCTTGAAAGCTATAATCGCGCCAATCCGGACAATCCGGCGGCTCCGTTCGCGGTCAACCAGATCGTCCACCGGTCGAACAATCGCCTCCAGGAAGACCTGGCCCTGTGCGAGAAATACAAGGTGCCGGTGGTGATCACTTCGCTCGGTGCGCAAGCCGAGGTGAACCAGGCTGTCCAGGGCTGGGGTGGCATCACGCTGCACGACGTCATCAATCAGCGCTTTGCCCACAAGGCGATCGAGAAGGGCGCGACCGGTCTGATCTGTGTGTCGGCTGGTGCCGGCGGTCATGCCGGGGCGCTGTCGCCGTTCAGCTTCGTCGCCGAAACCCGCGCCTGGTTCGACGGTCCCATCCTGTGTTCCGGCGCGATCTCGACCGGCGGCGGCGTGCTCGCGGCCCAGGCCATGGGCGCCGACTATGCCTATATCGGCTCGGCCTTCATTGCGACGGCTGAAGCGCGTGCCGACGAGGCCTACAAGCAGGGCATCGTCGACGGCTCGGCCGAGGACATCGTCTACACCAACCTGTTTACCGGCGTGCACGGCAATTATCTCAAGAAGTCGATCATCGATGCCGGCCTCGATCCTGACGCCTTGCCGGAGAGCGATCCTTCGGCGATGAATTTCGGCTCCGGCGGTGGTTCCAAAGCCAAGGCCTGGAAGGACATATGGGGCTCTGGCCAGGGCATTGGTTCGGTCAAATCCGTGCGACCGGCGGCTGAGTATATCGACCAGCTGAAGGCCGAGTATGACGCGGCGAAAGCGCGCCTTCTGGGGTAGGTCCGGTCGGGTTGAACGGGATTAGCGCCGGCCAATCGGGTCGGCGCGTTTCGTTCTGGCGCGGGGCGGGTCAGCCCGTCGGGCGGTGCCGGTGTTCATCAACCAGGCTGCGGGAAATGTCGGCCGGCCGGTTGAAGATGAAGTCGGGTGCATGGGCGTCGAGTATGTCCGGCGTCGCAAAGCCCCAATCGACGGCGCCGGCGATGCAGCCGATTTCGCGGGCCGCCTCGATATCGCGGATTTCATCGCCGACACAAAGTGTGCGTTGCGGCGTCGTACCGGCTTTGCGGATCACCTTGCGAAACACCGAGGCCTTGCCGAACAGGGCGGCGCCGCACGCAAACTGGCTGAACCTACTGGCAAGCTGATCGCCGAGTACGGCCCGGACGGCGGTTTCCCCATTCGAAGACACAACCGCCAGATCAACTTTGCGAGCCGACAGGTCTTCAACAAGGTCGCGTATGCCGTCGAAGAGATGGATCTTGTCGACATTCTCGGCGGCGCGGGCGCGGACATCGGCGGCGAGGAAAGGTATTTTCCAGGCGGGAATGTCGAGCTCGTCCATGATTGCCTTCGGCGTCAGGCCACGCAGGGCCTCCGCACGTTCGGGACAGATCGGTGACAGGCCATGCTTGTCGGCCAGATCGCCGAGTTCGCCGCGAAACCAGGTCAGGCT
The DNA here is from genome assembly GCF_001924955.1 of Maricaulis sp. W15. Taxonomy (NCBI): domain Bacteria; kingdom Pseudomonadati; phylum Pseudomonadota; class Alphaproteobacteria; order Maricaulales; family Maricaulaceae; genus Maricaulis; species Maricaulis sp. W15. The sequence continues at coordinate 23,784 of NZ_LQXG01000005.1, forward strand.
GTCAGCAAGCGTGCCGTCGAAATCGAAAATAACCAGATCATAGCGTGCCAAACCGTACGTCCCGCTCCCGATTGCCAGCTGCGCCCCTGCAGGCGGTTTGCCAGCGTCCCCCGGGCATTCATCCCGATTCTTGTGACAATCCGATGTGGTAGCGCAGAATCGGGGTCACGCAAACGGGCGGAGCCAACAAGCTCCGCCCACCGCGAATGGACATGTCGTGCCGGCTTTAGCCGGCGAGGGAGGCGCAGGATGCCAACTCGGTCAGCAGGAGCGGAGACATCGGCATCAATCGCAGGTCTTCGGTGCCGACGGCGACACCGAGGCGCTCCGAACCCGCAAGGTCGGCCAAGGCAGGGGCCAGGGACGGGACCCGCATCTCGTGGATGCTCTCACTGCGCTCGGAGGGAGTGAAAGCGCCAGTTGCGACACCGCTGGCAGTGATCAGGCTGCCGGTTATGGCGTCGGAGGTTGGCGCGTCGTCACTGGACGCAATGCGCGGGGCGTGGACCGTGATCACGAGGTCGTCGCCCGTTGCATCACAGCGAAAACTGGCGGTTGGGGCGAAGCCGCTGCGGCCATAGCTGATGCCAAGGGCGCCGCGTTCGGACCATTCACCGTCTGTGAGGGCACCGTCCAAGCGAAGTGTTTCGCCAGGCTCGGCCCTGATCTCCGGCTCATAGCTGTCGTCCGATGCCATGCTGACGCGCTCAAGCAGGGCGAATAATCCTTGCGGATCGCGACCCTCCGCCCGCGCCGTTTCATTTTCGGTGGTTTCTGTTTGGCCGGCGGGCGCCGTGGCTGCTTCATCATTGTCCGCCGGATCCGGTGATTGACCGCTTCCGCCGCACGCTGCCAGCGAAAGGGCCGTAAGGACTGCCAAGAGTGACGTGTGATGTTTCATCATGACACCACAACGTCGGCGGGTCGGATTGGTTCCGGGGATCCGGCCAAGAAAAAAGCCGCCCGGGTCCGGGCGGCTTTTCTCATTGTGCAGGTGAGGCGTGGGTCAGGCGTTGAGCCAGGCCGGCTTCACGCAGGTCAGGCCGAGATCGTCGGCGACCAGCTGGTGGCAGACTTCGCCATCCGCCGTCGTCAGGCCTTCGCGCAGGTGCGGGTTCTCGTTGATCGCCCGCTTGGTACCCTTGTTGGCAATCTCCAGGCCGAGCGGCAGGGTGGCGTTGTTGAGGGCCAGCGTTGAAGTGCGGGCATAGGCGCCCGGCATGTTGGCGACGCAGTAGTGGACCACACCGTCGATGATATAGGTCGGATCGTCATGCGTGGTGGCCTTTGAGGTCTCAAAGCAACCACCTTGGTCGATGGCGATGTCGACGAGGACAGCGCCGTCCTTCATCTCTTTCAGCATGGCGCGAGTGACCAGTTTCGGAGCGGCGGCGCCCGGGATCAGAACGGCGCCGATAACGACATCCGCTTCGCGCACCGCGTCTTCCAGGGCGGCCTGGGTCGAATAGGCCGTCTTCACGGCGCCGGAGAACTGCTCGTCCAACTCCGCGAGGCGGCGGTTGGAGCGATCAAACACGGTGACGTCGGCACGGGCACCGATCGCCATTTCAGCAGCATGGGTACCGGCGACACCGCCGCCAATGATGACCACCTTGGCCGGCAACACGCCCGGCACGCCGCCCAGCATGGTGCCGCGACCGCCCTGGGCCTTCATCAGGCAATGGGCCGCGACCGATACGGACATGCGTCCGGCAACCTGGCTCATCGGGGTCAAAAGCGGCAGGCGGCCATCGCGGTCGGTGACCGTCTCATAGGCGATCGACAGGCAGCCGGCCTTGCGCAGGCCGTCGGCCTGGACCGGATCGGCAGCCAGGTGGAGATAGGTGTAGAGCGTGTGGTGAGGCTTCAGCATTGCCGTTTCGGACGGCTGCGGCTCCTTCACCTTGACGATCATCTCGGCCGCGTCGAACACGGCGGCCGCATCCGGCAGGATGGAAGCGCCGGCGGAGATGTAGTCGTCATTGGTAAATCCAATGCCTTCACCGGCAGCGGTCTCTACGAAAACCTCGTGGCCATGGCGCACGAATTCAGCAACGCTATTGGGTGTCAGGCCGACCCGATATTCGCGAACTTTGATTTCCTTGGGTACCCCGATACGCATGATCATCCCTCAAGGGCTGGGCAGTGCGGCGCTTCCTTCGATATTCTTTCGCCGAAAGCGGTCTGCGTGATTGAATTTGACAACTCGAACCGTTTGTTGTGAATTATCGTGCAACATTCAGTGTTGATGGCGACGTATATACCAAGCCTTCGCGATAATCCAGAATGATCTGCGGAATTGACCGCCATGTCCGGGAGAGTGTGCCTTGCGTCTTGATAGCGTTGATATCTCCATCCTCAACCAATTGCAGGATCATGGTCGCCTGACCAATGCCGAATTGGCGGAGCGTGTCGGTCTGTCGGCATCGGCCTGCCATCGCCGGGTCAAGGCCTTGGAAGGCGCGGGCATTATTGATCGTTATGTCGCCATCCTGTCGGAACGGGCGCTGGGACGCGGCATCACGGTTTATGTTCAAGTGACGCTGGACAATCAGAAGCGTGACACGTTGGTGGCTTTCGAAAAAGCCGTCGAGCACGTGCCTGAAGTGATGGAATGCTACCTGATGAGTGGCGATGCTGACTATCTGGTTCGGGTGCTGGTGCGCGACGCCAATGATTATGAGCGCGTGCACCGGGAAGTCCTGTCGGGCCTGCCCGGCGTGACCCGTCTGGTGTCCAGCTTCACCATCCGCCGCGTCTTCTCGCGCACCGCCATGCCGGTACCGGATGAGGTGCAGGTCCATTGAGAGGCTTGCCTGTTGCCGAGGCCGGGACTAAGTCCCCGCCATGACTGATGATCGCTACGACAATCTTGGCCAGCTCGGCACCACGACCGTGCTGCCTGACAATCCGGATACCGCTCAGCTCGAGCGTGTCGCCAATCCGTGTGACGCGCCCTACATGACGCGTTTCGTGTGCCCGGAATTTACTTCGCTCTGCCCGGTGACCGGCGCCCCGGATTTCGCCCATCTGGTGATCGACTACGTGCCCCGCGAGTGGATCGTCGAGAGTAAGTCGCTGAAACTCTACCTGGGCAGTTTCCGCAATCATGGCGCTTTTCACGAGGCCTGCACCACCGGGATCGGCCAGCGCCTCGTCAAGGAGCTGGACCCGGTCTGGCTGCGCATTGGTGGCTATTGGTATCCGCGTGGCGGGATCCCGATTGACGTCTTCTATGCTACCGGTGAGCCGCCCGCGGGAGTATGGATTCCCGACCAGGATGTGCCGGGTTATCGCGGGCGCGGCTAGGTGGTCCAGTGATCGACCCGGGCCTGTGGGCGCGGGCGTTCCACCGGTTCTTCGGTGACGGTTCCGACATAGACGAAACCTGCAATACGTTCCCCGGAACCCAGGCCGAGTGTCGCTTTGATCTGCGGGTCGAAGGCATACCATTCAGTCAACCATTGCGCGCCATAGCCCATCGCGGACGCGGCGATCAGCAGATTCTGGCAAACCGCGCCGGCCGACAGGATTTGTTCCCATTCCGGGACTTTGTGGCGTTCCAGCACTGTGGAAATGACGGCAATCACCAGCGGCGCCCGCGTGAACCGACCCGTTTCGAAGGCGATCTGTGCCTCGGTCGCATCCGGCGTGGCAGCGGCAAATACCTCACCGAGGGTCCGCCCGAATGAGTCGCGTGCGTCGCCTTGGAACACGATGAAGCGCCAGGGCGCCAGCTTGCCGTGGTCCGGCACGCGGGCCGCGATGCCCAGCAGGTGGTCAAGCTGATCCTGCGACGGTCCCGGGTCAGCCATCGTGATGGCAGTGGCTGACCGTCGGCGGGTCAGCAGGGCCAGCGTGTCCGGGCTCGGATGGCACGGCGCGAGACGGTCACCGGGCGCCGGAAACTGCGTGAAATCACGATCATTCATTATGATGGCCACCTTGTGAGCTGCGAGACTATCTTTGACCTGAACGGTCCGTGGTCGGTATACCTGTCGTCGGGGACTGCACGCATATCGAGTTTGTGGGGATACGTATCAAGAATGAACGCTGAAATCGCCATCGAAGATGACACGCCGGCCGATCGTCGTCGCCGCAAGGTGCGCGAAGCCATTATCGACGCCGCCGAGACCATCTTCACCTCCGAAGGTGAGGAGGGGATTTCCATGCGTCGGCTTGCCGAGGCGATCGATTACTCGCCCGCGGCGATCTACAAGTATTTTGCCTCCAAGGACGAGTTGTTCACGGCTATCCGCGAGATGTTCTTTGAACGCCTCCTGGCGCGAATTCATGCCGCGATGGAGGAGGGGGGCGAGACCGCTGCCCTGTGTTCGCGCTGCATGCGGGCCTATATCGAGACCGGTATGGAAGAACCCAATCACTATATGATGGCGTTCTCACCCTCGGTGACGGTCAAACCGCACGTCCATGACGAAAAGGAAGTCGCCTTCGAGGCCGAAGAGAAATTGGTCCACATGATCGAGGCCGGTCAGGCCGAAGGCTCATTCTGCAAGGTTGATCCGCGCGTTGCGTCAAAAAGCGTATGGGCCAGCCTGCATGGCCTGACCATGTTGATTGTCTGCCTGGACGATTTTCCCAATGGCATGCCACGGTCCGAACATGTCACGCTTGATGCGGTGATCGACCTCCATACCGAGATGATCATGCGGGGGCTTCTCAAAACCGAATAGTTGATATTCGAAAAAATGTGAACGACGTTCACTTTTCAAACGTCATTCAATACCCTATATCCTCGACCGTGACAGGACGAGGGTGTTCACATGTCTCTTTACAAGCGGCGCTTGGGTGCCGGATCTGCAGTCGCCCTGGCCGCCGTAATCGTTGCGGTGCTGGTATTTGGTGTGACCGCCTTGCGCGCGGAAGCCAATTTCATTGCCAGTACGCCGCCGCCATTGAGCGTATCGACTATCACGGCTCACTATGATGATGACGCCAGCATCGCCGAATTCTTTCCCGGCCTGATTGCCGCCCGTCGCCAGAGCGCCCTGGGTTTCGAGCGGTCGGGACGTATTGAAAGCATCCTCGTTGATGTTGGTGACCGGGTCGTGGAAGGCGAGATGTTGGCCCGTCTCGATGTTCGCGCCCTTCAGGCACAGATAGCCGCCGCCGATGCCCAGACCGCTGAAGCGGCCGCCCAGACTGCGCTGGCCAGCGGGACCGAGACCCGCCAGGCGCAATTGCTGGAACGCGGCCATATCTCGCAACAACGTTTTGACGAAGTGCGCACCTCGACCCGTGCAGCACTGGCGCGCCAAAATGCGGCGGCTGCGGCTGCGGACGCTTTGCGCATCCAACTGGATCTTTCTGTGATGACGGCGCCCTTCGACGGTGTCGTGACGGCGCGCCGTTCGGATGAGGGCGCGATTGCCTCACCCGGCCAACCCTTGCTGGAATTGGTCGAACTGGATTCGCTGGAAGTCCGGGTCGGTCTGCCGCAGATCGTCGCCGCGCGATACCAGCCTGGTGACATTGCCAGTTTCGAAGTCGACAGCCAGGCACAGCCCGTGCGGGGGCATTTTCGGGCCTCGTCGAGCGTGGTCGATCGGCAGACGCGTACCGTGACGGCGGTGTTTGATCTGGATCCGGCACAATCGGTTGCAGCCGGTCAGATTGTCCGTCTTGCCGTTGAAACCCCAATCGGCACAGAAGGTTTCTGGGTGCCGACGGCGGCGCTCGCCGAGGGCCGCCGCGGTTTGTGGTCGGTCTATGTGCTGGCTCCGGACGAGACTGGCGATTACCGGCTTGAGCCGCGGGTAGTGGAAACCGTTCGTATCGAGGCCGAACGGGTCTATGTGCGGGGCGCGGTTGCTGATGGTGAGTTGCTGCTGGCGTCCGGCCTTCAACGCATCACGCCCGGCCAGCACGTCGTCCCGGCCACGCTTGAGGCGCGGGCGCGATGAGCACGCTCTTCTATCGCTATTCCCGCCTGACCGCGCTGGCGGTCATCCTGCTCGCCGCAGCCGGTTTCGGCGCCTTGCTGTCATTGGGTCGTCAGGAAGATCCGTCCCTGACCGAGCGCTTCGGGATCGTCGTCACGGCCTTTCCGGGCGCCTCTGCCGAGCGCGTGGAAGCGCTGGTCACCGAGCCGCTCGAAAACGCCATTCACGAACTTGCCGAGATCAACACGACATCATCCAGTTCGCGCTCGGGTGTGTCGATCATCCATTTGCAGATCCGCGAGGATCTCAATGCCACCGAGGTTGACCAGGCCTGGACGCAGATCCGCGAGCAGGTCGAGAGCGTCCGGCCATCTTTGCCCCAGGGCGTGATCGCCCCGGATGTGCGCCGGCAATATCTCGGCGCGGCGACCATGATTGTCTCGCTCAGCTGGGGCGAGAGCGGGGGCGAAAACCTCGCCATCCTGTCGCGACTTTCTGCGGACCTGGAATCCCGGTTGCGCAATATGAGCGGCACCGAGGAGACCGCTGTTTTTGGTGAGGTCGAGGAAGAAATCCGCATTGTCGCCGATCCCGACACACTCGCAGCGCTGGGTTTGACGATGGCGGACCTCGCCCGTTTGACCGCCAGCGCCGACGCCAAGTCGCCGGCCGGGGAACTGCGGGCCGGCGGGGTTGACCTCAATGTCGAGATTGCCGGCGAGTTCGACGGGCTGGATCGTATCCGCGCAATTGCGCTGGGTGAGGGGCCTGATGGCGGTTTCATTCGCGTCGGTGATGTCGCCGAAGTCGAGAAAGGTGCACGGACGCCCGCCGACGCCATCGCGACCACGCAGGGCCGTCGGGCGATTTTTGTCGCGGCCTATCTGCAGCCGGAATTGCGCGTCGACACCTGGTCCGCTGCGGCGGATGCGGTGGTCGCCGATTTCGCCGCCTCGGTCCCCGGCGTCCGGGTCGAGACAATCTTCCGACAGGCTGATTATGTCGACAGCCGGCTGAGTGGGCTGGCGCGGGATCTGGGATATTCGGCGCTGATCGTGTTTGCCGTCCTGTTCGTGATGATGGGTTGGCGCGCGGCGCTGATCGTCGGTTCGGCCCTGCCGCTGACCGTTCTCGCTGTCCTGCTTTTGACCCGGATTTACGACGAGCCGCTGCATCAGATGTCGGTGACCGGTCTGGTCGTCGCGCTCGGCCTGCTGATCGATAATGCCATCGTGGTCGTCGACGAATACCGTTTGATGCGGGCCCGCGGAGCGGCGCCGGTCGATGCGCTCGACAAGGCCTTGCGCCACCTGTTCGCACCTCTGTTGGCCTCGACGCTGACCACTGTTTTCGCCTTTGCGCCGATTGCCTTGATGCCGGGCGCAGCCGGGGAATTCATTTCGATGATCGGGATTTCGGTCATCTTCGCGGTGGTATCTTCCTTCCTTTTGGCAATGACCGTGGTCGGCGCGTTCGCGGCCTGGTTTGACGATCCGGCGATTGCCGGTGGTCCCCGTCGCTTCTGGCGGCAGGGGATCGGTGCGGGACCGCTGGCCGGCCTGTACAGGGGCGTGCTTGACGCGGTGACACAACGCCCCTGGACCGGTCTGGCCGGCGGACTCCTGTTGCCGATTGCCGGCTTCGTGGCGGCCTCGACCTTGCCGATGCAATTCTTTCCGCCGACCGATCGCGACATGTTCCAGCTGTCGCTGGAACTGCCGTCCTCGACCTCGATCACCGAAACCCGTCGCCAGACCGAGCGCGCCACGGCGTTGATCGAGTCCTATGAAGGTGTCGAGCGGGTTTCCTGGGTGATCGGTGAGAGTGCGCCGCGGACCTATTACAATGTGGTCGGCAACCAGTCCGGCGTGTCGAGCTATGCCGCCGGTTTCGTGCATACGGCTTCTCCGGAAGCGACCGCCCGGATACTGCCGGACCTGCAACGCCGCGTGATGTCGGAATTCCCGGATGCGCGCCTGTTGACCCTGCCCTTCGAGCAAGGCCCGCCCATCCCGGCACCGATCGAATTGGTGCTTGTCGGGCCGGAACTGTCGGAACTCAATCGCCTGGGTAATGAGATCCGCGCTGTGCTCGCGCAGACGCCGACCATCACCCATACGCTGGGCCTGTTGGAAATGGGCGAACCCGTCGCCCGGATCATGGCCGATGAGGCCTCTGCGGAACTTGCCGGAATTCGTCTCGATGACCTCGCCAACCGGTTGCGGGGCGAATTGGACGGCGTTGTAGGCGGAAGCGTGCTGGAAGGTGTCGAGGAATTGCCGGTTCGGGTCATTGCCCGTGACTCGCGGCGTTCCAGCCTGTCAGCCGTTTCCGCCTCTCCTCTTGCGGCGCCGGGGCAGGACATCCTGTCTTCGCCCATGGCTGCACTGGGAGACGTGGTTCTGGCACCGCAAGTCGCGCTGATCCCGCATGAGGACGGACGCCGGGTCAATACGATCTATGGCTATCTCGATCCCTACACTCTGCCAGCGCCGGCGCTTGAGCATTTCTTTGCGGCGCTCGACGAGGCCGGCATCATCCTGCCGCCGGGCTATGAGCTGCAGGTGGCCGGCGAGGCGGCGGAGCGCGGCAGCGCCATGGCCGGCTTGTTCGGCACGGCTTTGCCCTTGCTGGTCCTGATGATCGGATCGGTGGTGCTGGCCTTCAACTCCTTCCGCTATGCCGGGGTGATCTTTGTCGTTGCCTTCCTGTCGGTCGGACTGGCCATGTTCGGGGTCTGGGCATTTGGCACGCCGCTCGGCTTCAACGCTATTGTTGGGTCGATGGGCCTGATGGGCCTGTCGATCAATGGGGCCATCGTGGTGCTCTCGGCGCTGCGCGCCAATCCGGCGGCTGTGGCGCTGGAAGCGGGTGCCGTGCAGTCAACGGTGATGGATGCGACCCGGCACATCGTGTCGACGACGCTGACCACGATTGGCGGTTTTATACCGCTGATCCTGTCCGGCGACAGTTTCTGGCTGCCCTTCGCGGCAGCCATGGTCGGGGGAGTCGCGGGGTCGGCGCTTTTGGCGCTGGTCTTTGCGCCGGCGGCCTTCACGCTCCTGGCACGCCTGACCGAGAAAAAACGGCGCTTGAGTGACGCCATGCGCCGCCATCGTGAACGGGCTGAAGGCTTGCCGGCAAGGCCCGAACACGCCTAGCCATGATCGCGGCCAAGGCAGTGATGAGGCGCCGTCATGAACAAGAAACGCGGCCCGTGGCAGGTCGGGTCCAGTCGTGAGGTCTACCGCAATGCCTGGGTCAGCCTGACCGAGCATGCGGTCACGCGGCCTGACGGCAAGCCGGGTGTGTATGGCGTCGTCAACTTTGCCAATACCGCCCTGGCGGTTCTTCCGGTCCTGGCGGATGGTCGTATCATCCTTGTCGGCCAGCATCGTTTCCCCCAGGATCGCTATAGCTGGGAAATTCCTGAAGGCGGAGGGCCACTGGGCGAGGAACCCCGGGTCGGCGCGGCGCGCGAGCTGCGTGAGGAAACGGGCTATACTGCGGAAACCTGGCACGAAATCCTGCGCATGGACCTGTCGAACTCGGTGACCGATGAAGCGGCAATCGGCTATCTGGCGACCGGGCTGACCGCCGGCGAGGCCGAGCCGGAGGGGACAGAAGACCTCGCCATCCGCTTCGTGCATTTTCGTGATGCGCTCGATGAGGTGAGTTCGGGCAGGATAACCGATGCCTTGACGGTAGCGATGCTGCTGCGGGCATACTACATGGCGCAGGAAGGTGAGTTGGATGCAGATCTGGCCGCCGCCATGCTGGATCAAGGCGCGAGGAGAGCGTGATGTCACTCAGCCAAGTGGAAACCACCGTCGAGGCACGCACGGGCGTTGACAGTATCTGGGCGCGTCTTCGCGTCGAGGCCGCCTCGGCGGCTGCCGAGGAACCAATCCTCGCCAGCTTCCTCAATGCTGCCATTTTGCGGCACAACCGGTTTGCCGACGCGCTGGCCTACCGCATCGCTGCCAAGCTCGCTGACGCCCAGCTCGATGCCATGCTGGCGCGTGATGTGGCCGAGGAAGCGCTGGCCGGCGATCCCGATATTGTACAGCAAGCCGCTGCCGACATGATCGCTATTGATGAGCGGGATCCGGCCTGCCTCAGCCTGTTGCAGCCTTTTCTCTACTTCAAGGGCTATCATGCCCTGCAGGCGCATCGCGTGGCGCACTGGCTGTGGAATGAGGGGCGTCAGACCCTGGCCTTCCACCTGCAAAGCCGTGTCGGGGAGCGCTTCGGTCTCGACATCCACCCGGCGGCGCGCATCGGGCGCGGCGTGATGCTTGATCACGCGACCTCGGTGGTGATCGGTGAGACCGCCGTTGTCGGCGATAATTGTTCCATTCTGCATGAAGTGACGCTGGGTGGCACCGGGGCGGCCCATGAAGACCGCCATCCCAAGATCGGCAAGGGCGTCCTGATTGGTGCTGGCGCACGGGTGCTTGGCAATATCACCGTTGGCGACGGCGCCCGGATCGCTGCCGGTTCGGTGGTCCTGCATCCGGTCCCGGCGGGCTGTACGGTCGCCGGTGTGCCGGCCAAAATTGTCGGCAATTGCTGTGACGAACCGGCCAAGAGCATGGATCAAAGCCTGCCCCAAGGCTCCGGTTGATCTGCCCGGATCACGCCTGAGTGCAGGAATACGGACAGCAGCGCACTGGACGCGGCCCCCTGTCATGGGCTTAGTTGGCGCCGACTTCGAATCCCCCGACCGGAGAGATATCCCGTGAACAAGAACATGACCCAGCTGGAGGCTGCCAAGCTCCAGATGTTCCTGCAGTCCAAACTCAACCCGGAGCTGGTCGTGCAGTGCCGCAACCGCCCGGACGAGTGCGCCGAGATCCATATTGGCGATGAGTGCCTGGGCGTGGTGTCCAAGATCATCGATGAGGGCGAAATGTCCTACTCGTTCGAGATCACCATCCTGGATATCGACCTGGAAGATCTTTGAGCGAAGACACGCCAACCCTTCTTGATGTCCGCGACGTCCGAAAGACGTATGCCGGCGGTGTCGAGGCGGTCAGCGGCGTGTCGTTTTCGGTCGCCCGTGGGCGGCTTCTGGTCCTCGCTGGCGCGTCCGGATGTGGCAAGACCAGCCTGCTGAAAATGATCAACCGCCTGGAGAATTCTTCAGGCGGTTCGATTCTGTTTGGGGGGGAGGACATTGCCGGTCTGGATCCGGTTGCGCTGCGGCGGCGGATCGGCTGGGTGATGCAGGGCGACGGGCTTTTCCCGCATATGAGCGTTCGTCGCAATGTCGGTCTCATCCCGCAGCTGGCCGGTCAGGACGCAGCGCGGGTCGAATTGCGGGTTCGCGAAATGCTTGATCTGGTCCGCCTTGATCCTGGCGAATTCGGTGAGCGGATGCCGGACGAACTTTCCGGTGGGCAGCGCCAACGGGTCGGTTTCGCCCGCGCCCTGGCGGGCGAGCCGGAATTGGTCCTGATGGACGAACCCTTCAGCGCGCTCGACCCGATCACGCGCGACGGTCTGCAGCAGGATTTCCGTCAACTTCAGGCCGATCTCGGCTTTGCGGCGGTGATGGTCACCCACGACATGGCTGAAGCTTTGGTCATGGCGCACGAAGTGGCCGTGATGCGGGCTGGCCGGATCGTCCAGCAGGGCACGCCGCGCGAACTGATGGCGCGGCCGGCGGATGCCTATGTCTCCGGTCTGCTGGAAACGCCCCGACGCCAGGTCCGGGCGATCGCGGAGCTGGCGCAATGAACGCCAATCTGGCCGAACGCTGGGCGGAATTGCCAGACCTGCTCGCCGGTCATGTCTTGCTGTCGCTGGCCGCCATCCTGGTCGGGCTGATCATCAGCCTGCCGGTCGGCATAGGTGCGGCCTCGCGGCCGCGCCTCGCCGGTACCGTGCTCAATCTTGCCAGTGTCATCCAGACCATCCCCGGCCTGGCGCTCCTGGCCCTGATGGTACCGCTCCTGGGCGGGACGATTGGCTATGCGCCAGCCTTTTTGGCGCTGATGCTCTATTCCATCCTGCCCATTCTTCGAAACACGATTGTCGGCCTGCAGGGCATCGACCCGGTGGTGCGTGATGCCGCACGCGGGATCGGCATGACGCCGCGCGAACAGCTTTGGCGCGTCGAGCTTCCGCTGGCGCTGCCGGTGATCGTCGCCGGCCTGCGAACCGCCGTGGTCTGGGTGGTCGGTGCGGCGACCCTGGCGACCCCGGTCGGAGCGTCAAGCCTGGGCAATTATATTTTCGCCGGGCTGCAGACCCGAAACTGGCTGTCAGTGCTCTTCGGCTGCCTGTTCGCCGCCGGCCTGGCCATTGTACTCGACCAGATGATCCGCCTGCTCGAAGTCGCCGCCCGGGAGCGGCGCCGCGGCTTGGCTGGCGCGGTTGGGATCGCGCTGGCGGTATTGCTGACAGCGTCGGTGGCGCCGCGCTTTGTCAGTTTCGACCGGATTGTGGCGGGCGGCACCGGCGAACCGGTCCGGGTCGGCACTGACCGGCTTGATGATGAAACCATCATCGTCGGGGCGAAAGCGTTCACCGAGCAATACATTCTTGCTGCCTTGCTTGATGCGCGGCTGTCGACCGCCGGTGCGCGTGTAGACCGGCGTGACAATCTGGGATCGACCATTGCCTTTGATGCCCTGCGGACCGGCGAGATTGATGTTTATATCGACTATAGCGGCACGATCTGGGCGACCGTGATGAACCGTCCCGAACCGGTCAACCGACACGCCATGCTGGCAGAGATGACAGGCTGGCTGTGGGCCGAACACGGCGTCCTGGCGCTTGGCAGTCTGGGGTTCGAGAATGCCTATGGTTTCGCAATGGCGCGTGACCGGGCTGAGGCGCTGGGTGTGGGCAGTCTCGCCGATCTTGGACCGGTATCAAATGGGCTGACGGTCGGAGGTGACGCAGAAGTCTTTTCGCGCCCGGAATGGGTGATGACGCGTGACACCTACGGTCTCGGCGGCATGCAGACCCGGGCGATGGATGCCGCCTTCATGTATGGCGCGGTGCGGGACGGGCAGGTCGACATGATTTCGGCCTATACGACCGACGGGCGGATCGCCGCGTTTGACCTGATCGTCCTTGATGATCCCCGCTCGGTATTGCCGCCCTATGACGCCGTGATCCTGTTGTCGCCGGAGGCGGCCGCGAATCCGGCGCTGGTCGGGATACTGGCCTCGCTGATCGGATCGATTGACGATGACGCGATGCGTGAGGCCAATCGGCTTGTTGATCTTGATCGTCAGACCCCGGCCCAGGCGGCCAGTTGGCTGGCGGATCGGATCGCGGCGGGAGAAACAACACAATGACGGGATTTGCCGGCGCCGGACGCCTGCAGGACGGCGAGTGGTTGATGCGCGCCTGCCTATACCTCAATCGCGAGCTGCCGGCTGGCGCCGAACCCTATACCGAAATGACCCATCTCAATCGGGTCTGGGCAACGCAGTCGGCGGAGGTCGAGCGGCTTCTGGAGATTATCGATCCGGAAGGCGATATTGATCGCTCGATCTTCCCGGTCCTGGCCTTCTTCGACCCGTCGGAGAACTGGCCGCTCGACATCATCCTGGCCGCGATCGCAGCCTTGTGTGTATGGCTTTTCCTGCCGGATTGGTACGGCGTCGCAGAATACCTCGCCTACCTGTTGATTGGTGGTTTTGTCGCGATCCAGTATCTGCGTGCCAGGCGGCTTCGCGAACGGGCCCGGGCGGAAATGATCAAGCTCGGGCTTGACCCGGAAGCACGGCACCCGCTGACCTTGCGGATATTGGTGCGCTACCGCAAGCAACCCGGTCATGCCCGCGCCGTGACGCTGCACTGAAGCGTTGCGTGAGGCTATTGCCCGGTTGAGCCGGTCTCATGCGAGCGACCCTGAATGGCGTGCAGCACGGCGAGATTCCATTCCGCGCCGGACAGGCCGGTATGGTCCAGCGGATTACTGGTTTCCGCTTCCAAGCCCAGTTCAGCAGCAACGTCGCCATTCATCATGTCCGGGATGCCCGCTCCCCAAGCCAGTGACGGTATGTCGAGCAGGAAGTAGGTGAAATGCTCGCGAAAGCTCGAGCCATGCTGGCGCAGGAGTGCGTCGAGAAAATTGCGGTCGAAATAGGCGTTGTAGGCGGTAAAGAGCATGGTCCGATCTCCGCGCGTGCTGTCATGGAAATCGAGGAAGGCCGCAACCGCGTCGGCTTCGCTCAGGGCGCCCAACTCGGTCCAGCGGGTTTCGTCGAAACCGTTCATGCCACGGACAAGGGCCGAGGCCCGTTCGGGGTGGTCAGGATGAATGCGGACAAAGAAGCGGCCGAGTTCCCGGCCATCAAGATCGGTGTAGATCGCGCCGATATCGATCATCTCATGCGTGCCGGGTTCCAGCCCGGTCGTCTCGACATCAACAATGGCCAAACCCCATTCGTCAGGATGGGCGTGCGGCGGGTAGAGGCCTTGGGCTGTGGTGGCTGGGACAATCGTGAAGAGCACAAGGAGCGCGGCGAGCGTGATGCGAAACATGAGAAAACACCTCGATTGATCTGGGCCCTGTGTAGACGTGCTGTGCGACGCCGACATGTCGGGCGCACGAGAAACGGCGCGACCCATGGGCCGCGCCGCTTTCGTTTCCGGGCCGTGCCGGGCTAGAGCACGGTCAACATCGTCGCCACCAGTGGATGGCGGACAATATCCTCGGCAGCCAGTCGGCAGACGGCGATGTCTTCGAGTTCTTCCATCTTGTCGGCGATCTGGGCGAGGCCCGACATTTCCGGCAGAAGGTCAGTCTGGGCCGGGTCTCCGGTGACCACCATGGTCGAGTTCCAGCCCAAGCGGGTCAGCAGCATTTTGAGCTGGCCGTAGGTGCAGTTCTGGGCTTCGTCGACGACCACGAAAGCATTGTTCAGCGTCCGGCCGCGCATATAGCCGATCGGGGCGATCTCGATCAGGCCTTCCGCCATCATCGCCTTGAGTTTTTTCGGGCTGAGACGGTCCGCGAGGGCGTCGTAGAGCGGTCGCAGATAAGGCGCGAGTTTTTCTTCCATGGCGCCGGGCAGGAAGCCGATGGATTCGCCGGCTTCGACCGCGGGACGCGACAAGACGATACGGCTGACCGACCCGGCTTCTAGGGCTTCGACACCCTTGGCGACGGCGAGAAAGGTCTTGCCGGTGCCGGCGGGTCCGAGGGCGAGGACGAGATTGTGATCATCGATTGATTTCATCAGCGTCGCCTGCCCGTCGGAGCGGGGTTTGACATTCTTGATGAAGCGCTGGTCCCGCATCGGGTCCTTGGCGTCCGGAGACCAATTGGTGCCGGGGAAGAGGGCGCGGACCTTCGTCTCCTCGGTTTCGTAATGCGATGTATTGAACTCGGCGCGTTGGCGACGCTTGACGATACGCTTACCCATGGCTGGAACCTCCACACATGAAAAACCCCTCGGCCGGAAGGCGAGGGGCGAAGACACTTTGCAACGGAAATGATTCGAAGGACTCGAAGGGCAGGGATCCGGATGATCCGGACGATCCTGGCGGGCTGGGTCGCAGACTGGTCATACCGTCTACCCGGTGCCTCCCTTGGAGTTGCCGACAACGATGCAGGACCGAATGGGCTGGTCTCGAATCGCGGTTACAGTATCAGTGTAACCCGGTGAAGAAGTTCTGAACGAGCGTGTCGCGAATATTTCACGCAAAAGAAATTGGGAGACGGAAATGGCGATCTATGCATTGGGCGATTCGAGCCCGACCTTGCCGGATGCGGACAGTTACTGGGTCGCCGAAAGCGCACAGGTGATGGGACGGGTGGTCCTCAAGCCGGGCGCGAGTGTCTGGTATGGCGCCGTTATCCGCGGCGACAATGATCCGATCACGCTCGGTGAGAATTCCAATGTCCAGGACGGCGCAGTCTTGCATACCGATGAGGGCATACCGCTGACCATCGGCAAGGGAGTCACGATCGGTCACCAGGCCATGCTGCATGGTTGCACCATTGGTGATGGCTGTCTGATCGGGATTGGCTCGACGATCCTCAACGGCGCCAAAATCGGCCGCAACTGCGTTATCGGCGCCCATGCGCTGATCACGGAAGGCAAGGAAATTCCGGACAATTCACTGGTGGTCGGTTCGCCCGGCCGCGTCAAGAAGACGCTGGGGCCGGAAATGGCCGAACTGCTTGCCGCCTCGGCCGACCACTACGTCGCCAACTGGAAAAAGCACAAAACGCAACTGCGCCGGATTGATTGATCTCTCGCGAGGTGGAGTGGCGCCCTAGTGGGCGCGGCTCCACAGTTCGCGGATATTCTGGTCGGCATCGCGTCCCAGATTGAACCAGGCGGCGCGATCATGCGAAGCGTCGATCACCAGAAGCTTGTCTTCGCGTCCCAAAATGTGACTCAGCTCATTGCGCAGCACCGCTGACGTCGTCGGGCCGCGCAGCAGCCAGACATTGCCGGTGATCGATTCGATATCGCCATAGGCTTTCAGCGCGTTGCGGAACTCAGCCCCATTCTCGGACTGGATTTCGGCAATGACGACGAAATTGGCGGGCCGGGCGCCCGGTGTCACGCGTTTCTCCGGTTCCGGAGACGTCTTTGATTCGCCGAGCCATTCGCGGAAATCATCGATATCTGACGCCTGTTGCCACAGGCCGTCACGTTCGGGGCAGACCTGGGAATGCGCCGCAATCCGCCCTTCACCGACGAAGGCGCGCATTTGCTGGGGGGTATAGGGGCCGTAAACACGACCCTCGACTTTCACAAACCAGGACATTGCGATTCCGTCATCGCGAGGCATTTCGGATCTCTTTTGCACTTTGTTACGTACCGCCTATCACCCGGATACGGCAAGAATCGGGCCGCATTTGAGGAAATCCCCGGAAAGGCGAAGAAAATATCGATCTGCGACTCGTTTAAGCTGCTTCGTGGCCCGATGCTGCGGCCTCAGGCGGATCGAACACGACCGCGAACCCATTGTCCAGAATGCGGGCCACACGTCCTGACATCTCACCGACACGCAGGGTTTCGCCAACGCGCGGACGCTCAAGGCACTCGAACGCTGCGCCGGTGACCGAGACGTCGACCACATTGGCCTGGATGATCACCCCGTCCGCCAACAAGATCTTGGCGCGACCACGTCCGGGCTTGCGCGGTGCGGTACGGTCTTCGTCCAGGCCCAGGCGGTCCTTGTTGAAACGCCAGGTGATGGCGTCGGCGAGCTTGTCGCGCTTGCGCAGCGGGGCGTTGAACCGGATTGAGATTTCTTCGCCGTCCTGGCGAACGATCTCGCCTTCGATGCGACCGATCGAGGCGATCATCAGGACGATCCGTGTTTCTGGGGGCATGCGCAGGCGGGCAACGATGCGCGCGCCGCCGGGCGAGATGTCGATCAGGCGGCAGGCGTGTTCGCCATTGGCTTCTGACCAGAAACGGCCATGCAGCTGCAGCGGGACCCGGGCGTGACGACGACGCTCCTGGGCACCGCGAGCGGCGATCTTGATTTTGCGTCGGTCGAGCCGGCCGGGTTCGTCATGCATCGCAATGACCTCCTGCGAGCCGTCACCCTAGGCGCAAAGGCGTTAAAAAGGTTTTGCGATCACTGATCGTTTGCGACCTTTTGCATCCGTGCCCCGTTGTCGACAGCCAGTCCGGGAAAAATATGCCCCGGAATGGCCGGCGGGTGGATTTCCCGCAGGCTGGTCCGGACCACCGGGCGCCCCTTGAAGGCGTCGGTCGTATCGAGTGGCTGGAACAGGCCGAGTGTGCGGTCGATCGTGCCAGACGGGCCACGTAGCGGCAGGAAGGATATCTCCACCGGCAGCTGGTGCATGTCGAGACTGGAGGCACGGGCGATCAGTGAGGCCGGCGCGCAGCCGGTGATCGATGCTTCCAGCACCGCCTGGACATGGGTGCGGTCATGACCGCGCCACAGTGACAGAAAGTTCTGGTCGCGGAATTCACGCTGATAGAGGTCGCACAAATGGGTGCCGGCAAGGCGGAAAATATGGTGTTGCGGATCGGCACGCCACAGAATGAAGACATGACCGAGCAGCCGCGCGATGTCCTGCGGTTCGATATCGGCACGATGCGGCGCGGCGCCGCCCTGGCGTCGGGTCTGCCAATAGGCATGCAGGGCTTTCGATTGCGCATGGCGCATGGACGTCTCCACTCGTTTCATTTCGGCTGACCGCGGCACACTGGCCGTTGTTCACGCCTGTCCCGCTTCAAGAACGGGGCCATACGCCTCACGCGGGAATGGTCGTGCGCGGCACTCATCAACCGGGCGAAACCGGTGTTGCCGGGCGGGACGTCAACATGGCCCTGCCCTTGCAAGGACAGGGGCAATACGTAAGGAGCACGACCATGCGCGTTTCAGCCCGGCACGCTTTTCTGATCCCAGCGACCGCTGCGTTCGCCCTGTTTGCCGCCCCGGCTTCGGCCGGTGGAGGTGGCGGCGGCGAAGGAGGTGGTGGCGGCTCATGCTGTACGCCGCCGCCCCCACCGCCATCGTGCTGCACGCATGGCGGTGGCCACACGGTCAATGTCCCGAACATCAATATCCATGGCGGCAATATCAATGTCGGCGTGAATGTCTCGACCCGGGTCAATGTGAACACCAATGTCAATGTCAACGCCTCGGCCAACGCCAATGCCGGCGCGAGCGCCGGGGCCGGCGCCGGTGCGGTGACCTTCATCGGTGGTGGCTCCTACACGCCGATGACGACCGCGCCAGCGGCGACCGCGATCACCGGCCTCAATGTGGTCGGCGTCGAGGAAGAGTCCGAGTACGAGTATTACGAGGAAGAGCGGACCCGCTGGGTCGAGGAATGGCGCGTCGTGCGCGCCGTCTGCGTCGACGATAACGGCACGCCGCATCCGGCCTCCCGCGTCGATGCCGAGGATCGTGTCGGCACAACTTTCGACGGTGAAATCTTTCGCTGCATGGCCGGCACGGCGATGCAGACCACGATCGGCTGGGTCATTGACGGTGTCTATGACTGGGACGATGCGCCGACCATCATGTGCCGCAAGGGCGAGGCCCTGCGCCATTCGGCCGGCGGCAATCTGCGTTGCGAGACCCAGATCCCGCGCCGCAATTGCAATGAGCGTTCGCTTCTTCGCATGCATGGCCCCGGCGTGAAAATGATCTTCATGCGCCGTGAGGAGCACTATACCGAGCGCGTCCGCCGCGAAGTCGAGCGCGAACGTCGCCAAACCGTCTCGATGACCCTCATGCTGGACGGTGGCGTCGGCGGTTATCGCTGAGCCCGACGCGTTGAAATCATCATCCACTGACTGCCCCGGCCTGTTTCAGGTCGGGGCATTTTTTCATCCCACAAGCGCCAGGATCGCCACAGCGGGATCGCCTGGTGTTTTGGATGGGAGGGAACGGGATGTCGGCCAATGCCGATAACCGGTTGATTTTATAACGTGACATCGCCGACATCCCGTTCGCGGAGTTTTCCCGGGTGTCTCCACCCCGATTCCAATGCGTCAGGTAGATGGGGTCGGTCGTTTAGTGCCCCGCGACCTGGTCGCACGCCCTGCCGGAGCTTCGGACTGTCACATCCAATGCGCGGACAGGCTCCGCACGTTTCCGGGCACAAGTGACTGAGCTCGCGCCTCCCGTCCCGAAAACCAAGGGCATTATCGCCTGCTGTGGAGGGGGAGGATAAGTATGCTGTATTTTTTGCGGGGGGCGCTTTCCCTCTCCCTTGGGAGAGGGGTAGGGTGAGGGTAAGTCCCGGTGATCGCAGGAGGATTCCCCCTCATCCGCGCTACGCGCACCTTCTCCCCAAGGAGAAGGAAAGTGGTGCAGGGCGCGGATAAACTGCGTCTTTCTGCCCCCGCTTGCGGGGGAAGTGGGCTCAGCTTCGCGCAGCGAAGCAGAGGTCGAAGGGGGCGCGAGCGGAGCGAGGGAATGCCGCCTCGTTCGGCCTTGGCCTGTCTCAGAACGCGAAGGTCGCTTGGGCGTAGCCGAATAATGTCCGGTCGGGGGCGGGGCTTCCCGGTGCGTTGTCGGCGAACTCGCCGGGCAGGAGGAGGGAGGCGCCGACTTCCAGTTCCAGACCTTCGGCGAGGCCGTGATAGCGGACGCGACCGTCCAGCGTGTGGCCGACAAAGCTGCCGGATTGGCCTGTTTCGTCGCGCAGATTGGCAATGACCCAGCGGTCGGTATTGCTGTCGAGCGAGGCGGCCGACCAGGCGAGACGTCCGTCCCAGTCCGGGGCCGGTGCGACTTCGAGGCGGATACCCGGCGCGCTCAGATTGGCCGGGGTGAGGGGGCCATGCAGGCTGGTATTGTTGAGATCGGTGCGGCGGGAACCGAACAGGCGTTCATACTGATCGAAGCGCCCGTCATTCGGGTCCTCATCGCCGCTGGCCCAATAATATTCCAGCGCCATGCGCGGCTTCCAAGCATGCTCGAATGTGTAGCCAAGCGCCGCGAAAAGCATGCCGGCACTGACATCCAGATTGGTGGTGTCGGTGGCAGCGCTGCTGGCGCGACGACGCCCGAACCGCCAGGCGGCTTCAAGATCGAGATCGAGCCGGCCGGTCGCCGGAGCGCGATGCAGGCGAAAGCCCGGCGTGACGTAATGGCGGTTCGGTGTCGGCCTGGCGTCGGTGTCACGCTCCTCCAAACCGTAGACGAACAGGTCGCCGGACAGGCCGGGCCAGAAATCCGGAATCAGGTCGGGGCGCTGGTAGTGAACGGCCCAGATGGTGCGGTTCCACTCTTCTTCATCGCCGGACATCTGATTGTCGCCGATC
This sequence comes from Maricaulis sp. W15, assembly GCF_001924955.1. NCBI lineage: Bacteria > Pseudomonadati > Pseudomonadota > Alphaproteobacteria > Maricaulales > Maricaulaceae > Maricaulis > Maricaulis sp. W15. The sequence goes on from NZ_LQXG01000005.1 coordinate 44,434, forward strand.
GCGACGCGGTCGCCCGGGTGCCGCGCCACCGGGGCGAGCATCAGCGCGTGGAAACGGTCGCCGCGCGCGCTGGTCGCCGTATAATAGGCGCCGGTATGGCTCTTGATGACATTGGCATAGCTGATGCGTTCGATCTGGCGTTTCGAACCGATGCTGACGGTCTGCCGACCCAGGGTGAGGTTGGCGTCGGACCCGTCAGCAAAAACGGATGGGGCATCGACACGGACATAGGCCTGCAAGATGTCGAGCGGATTGACGGTCCCGGTGCTGAGCGGAGTGCCGCTATCGTCGAAATAGGCACGGCTGTCCTGTAGCTCGATGCCGAAGCGCGCGACCGGGGTCGTCAGGCGGGCATGCAGGAGGGTGCGCAGGAAGAGGGCTTGGTCGGAACCGGCGCGACCGGCGCGAAATTGCCCGTCGAGGCTCTCATAACGGGCGCGGGTTTCGCCAGAGACGTCGAATTGGAAATCGGCTGAGGCGTCGTTCTGGGCCCGTGCGCCGGTAGCACCCGCCGTGAAGACCGCAATGATCGCCAGCAGCCGGGCAGGGCCGGTGAACAGACCGGTTTGCCGCTTGGATACGCAGAAACGCTTCATGACTCTTCCCGATTTTCACGCAAGATTGGATGATTGCACCACAGGCGCTCGCCGCTTAGCGTGCCCGGTTCAATGATTCAAGAATAATTGAAGTGACAATATGATGAATGACCACGACGCGGCGACGCGGCTGTCCACCCTCGCGCATGATGTCCGTTTGCGCGTGTTCCGGACGGTGATGTCGGCGGGACCCGCGGGCATGCCGGCCAGCAAGATCGCTGATGCCGTCGAAATATCGCGCAACAACCTGTCCGCCCACCTCAACATCTTCCTCCAGGCCGGGCTGATGGATGTCGAACCCTCGGGACGGCAACGCATCTACCGGATCAATCTGACCGCCGTGTCGGACACGATCGGCTATCTGGTCGCTGATTGTTGCCAGGGGCATCCCGAGGTCTGTGATGCGCTGGGCAAGCATTTGCGGACTCCCTGTTGATTCAATTATACATGAATCATTGAATCTAATTCCTGATATCGGCATACTCATTCCCGCCATCACCAATGGGAGGAATGAATGGTAATTTCGGGAATTATCGCAGCTCTGGCGGCCCTGCAGGCTGGTGCGAGCGTCGAGCCTGCCGGGGCCGATATCAATATCCGGATCATCGGACGTGGCACCATGGAATGCGCAATCACGACGACTGATGGCAACGCCAACCGCCGCGCCCGGGCGCGAGCCTCGGCGTATGACTCCATCCGTATGGACGACGCGCAGAGTGCTGCGTGTACCTATGACGTGCCGGATGGTGGCGAGCTGATTATCCGTTTCATCGAAACAGACGGGTTTGCCTGTCCGTTCGATGCTGGCATCGATGAGGAGAGTTGCAGCACGACCATCGACGGCTCCGCCGAAGGGGCGTTCGAACTCATCGCCAACTGAGCGCGGGATCGGATCACCGGACTGGATCATCGGCGGGCCGCCGTTCAAGCCAGAAAAAAGCCCCGGTCGCACAACACGCGACCGGGGCCAGGTTTTCCCAAGGCTATGGGATCTCGTCAGTTGCCCGTGTACGGGTTCACTGTCTGATAGGTGGCGGAATTGCCGATCGCGGTGGCCGCGCCGGAGAGGACGCCGCCGGCATTCATGCGGCCTGTTACGACCGAACTGACCGCGGCATTATTGGTCTGATTGGTATTGCCCCAGGCCGTGACCGGGCATTCCGAACAGACATAGGTCGTCGCGGCATTGCCGAAGGCGGTCGCCGAGACCAGGGCCGAACCGCCGGCATCACCGTCCAGATTGGCGCGCGCGATAACGGCGCCATTATTGGTCTGGTCGAGGCCCATGAAAGCGTCAGCGCCGATATTGGAAATGATCGCCGAATTGCCGACACCCTCGGCCGACACGCTCAGCACGTCGGCGTCGAAATTGCCGACCAGGATTTCCGACTCGGCCGTGACCGCGCCCTCATTGTCCTGCTCGCCCTGGATATGGGCATAGCCGTTTTCATTCTGTATCCACACCGAATTGCCGTTCGCCGAGGAGACCACGGTTTGCGTGCGCGCCGTTCCACCGGCATCGGTGCGGGCGCGGGCCGTGACAGAGCCGCGATTGTCCTGGTCGACATCGACGACTTGCGACGGGCCATTGTGATAGCCTTCCAGCTGGGCCGAATTGCCATTCGCCGCACCGAGCACGGTGGCCGCATAGCCCAGCCCGCCATCGGGGGCGAGGACATAGCCGTCGGCGGTCACATCGGCACCGCTATCCTGGCGCAGGGCAAGCGACGTGTCGCTGCCATAGGTCGTGCCTTGGAAGGCATTGGCCGAGGCTGTCGCCGAGGTGACCGAGGAGATCGCATAGCTGCCGACTTCCAGGCGCGCGGTCGCATTGACGCTCGAGCCGTCCAGCGCCGTCTGGTTGATCGCCGCGTCCATGCCATTGTCATTGATCACGCTGGCCGAATTGCCTATCGCCGAAGCGGTGGTGATGGCAGCGCCGTCAATAATCGTGGCACGCGTTTCCGCGCGGGCATCGACCGCGCCGGAGAAGGTCTGGTCGGACTGGATGTCATGCCGCTCGACAACGTCCACGGTCAGCGCATTGGCGGCGCCAATGGCAGACATGGAGGCGGCATCGGCTTGGTCGGTCTCACCTTCCGTCACGACCGAGATCGCGGCGTCCAGATTGACCTGGCCGTTGAGGATCTCAGTCGTATCGTCCGCGAAGATAGGTGCGCACGTGATCGTCGCGGCGCTCATGCCCGCGATCAACATTGCTGCGCGCTTGGACATTGGAGGTCTCCCGTTGACCGTAAGTGTTGGCGGCGTTGACGCCGCCGGTGACATTGGTGTGGCCGCCCGTGCTGCCGCCGATCGGATCGGCATAATGGCAGGCGGCGGCCGGATCGACGCCGTACATTTGTGCCGAGATTTCCAGGACGGCGCGCTCGATCACCGAGCGCACGGCCAGCTGGACCGGCTCGAGCGAACGTCCGCCACCGGAAATGTCGATCACCGCATCATCCCAGAAGGCGAAGACGCCGGCGGAGATTTCGCGGCCGATGATCTGCTTCTGGTAGGAGATGACATCGACGGTCTCCATCGTGCGCGTCTCGTTGAGGCGCAGGTCGAGGCCGATATTCATCACCCACATGCGACGATTGAAGACGCCGGTCGGATCACTGTCGATGCGATCACCGCCCAGCACGTCGATGCCGGAGGAGCGGATATTGTAGTTGAGCTCGGTAATGCCGCCGACCAGGTGATAGTCGGAGCCCGGTAGCGAGGCCGCGAGGATCTGGCGCTGGCTGCCATTATCGCCGATCAGCGAATTGTTGGCATAGCGCAGTTCCAGCTCAGACACCGATGTATCAAAACGCTCCACCAGGCGCACACCGGCCTTGGCAAAGGCCGAGATCGCCATCAGGGACGCGCCCTGGGTGACGGCAGCGCCGCCTTCCAGTGAGGCGCGGCCGGTATAGTCGGCCAAGCGGCCCACGGCGATGCGCGGCGATTGCAGATTATGCTCGCGGGCGTAATTGGCCAGGCAGACCAACGCCTCGGAATAGGGCGTCGGGTTGGCCGTGACAGGGGCGCCGCCAATCGGCGTCGCATAATTGCCGTCGGCGCCGCCAGTGCGGGCCGTGGTGGCGCAACCGGTCAGCGCCAGCGCGCTGACGAGTGTCGCCATCAAAAGCTTAGTCTTGGTCATTGTCCGTACTCTCATCGCCTTGGGCCGTTGCGCTGGCGTTGATGTCGCCATTATTGATTTGGGTGGAATTCACGATGACCGTGTTCCATTGGCCGCTCACATTGACATTGAGCTGGTTGCCGATAGCGGAGGCGTTTGCGCCGACGCCGCCACTGCCAAACAGGCCGGTCCGGGTGGAAACCCCGACACCGGTCTGGATGATTCCGTCAATGATCACGCGATTGCCGGCGCTCGAGCGCGCGGCGGCGCCGGCGCTGGCACTGGCACCCGACCAGGGCTGGCTCGCCTGGGCCGATGTACCGCCATAGGGCTGCTCCCAACCGGCCGTCGTCTGGACCTGCTGAGCCTGGGCCGCAGCAGAGAGGGCTGCGAGGGCAAAAGCGGCACCGGCGAGGGTGGTGAAGCTGCGCGTGTTCATTGTGTCATGTCCTTTTAGACGCGAATTCTGTGTCACGGGTTGCAACGGGCATGCCAAAGGGGGTGTTGCCCTAAATGCGTTCCCCTGCAGGGGGAATCGTGTCGCCTTGAACGCATGATGGCCTGAATGGGCCACTTGGATACGGGAGTCGGGACGATGAGTGTGCCGCAGCGGGACGAGTCCGGGGGGGCGTGGAATGCGGCGCCTCCGCCGAAGGCGCCGGTCTTCAATGCCATGCCACCGGCGGTGCTTGTGATCGCACTCAGCATTGTCGGCGTCTCGCTCGCCGGTCAGGTTTTGCCAGAATTTCAGCGCGGGATGTTCGAGGCCGGTGTCTTCATCGCGGCCGAGCGCGGTGCCCGCTTGCCGGCGCAACCCCTGGGTCCCGTCGCACCGCTCCTGCTGCACGTCTATATCCATTTCGGCCTGGCCCACATTGCGATAAACCTCGCGGTTCTGGTCGGGGCCGGACGGGCGGTCGGTGAACGGCTTGGCTCGGGGCTGCTCGGGTCTGCCGGTTTCGTCTTTCTGTTTTTCGCCTGCGCTGTGACCGGCGCTGCAGCGGCAGCCTTTTTTCACCAGGGCCCACCTGTGCAGATGGGCGGTGCGTCAACGGCCGTGTCAGGCCTGATCGCGGCGGCCGGCTGGGTCCGGGGCGGCTGGCGCGGCATGGCGCAGCTCGCCTTGCCGTGGATCGCGATCAATATCGTGATCGGGCTGGTTGGCGATCTGATGCCGATCCCGATCAGCTGGCTTGGCCATATTGGCGGCACGCTGGGCGGCATGATCCTGACGCCCCTGGTGATCGCCGTCTTCGCCGAGACCGAAGACTGATCACCAGACCCGGTCGATCCGCCGTTCACCGTCGATCTCGAAACCCTTGATCAGCAAATGTCCGGATGCAGGCACGGCGAGGATGACGCGCACTTGGCTGTTCCCTGGCTCATTTTCCGGCCCGTTTTCCGGCTCGCCATCAGTTCTGACACCGCGCAACCGGTCTTCAAGCGCCAGCGCTTCGCGGCGTCCGGCATAATAGCGCTCGATGTTGAACTGCGCGCGCACGCGGTCGCCGGCATGGCGAACATACCCCGTCGCCACCAGGCCGGTGCCGGGATGGTCCCGGTGGAGTGATACCGGACTGGCCAGCCCATCCTCGCCGATCTCCAGCGTCACGAAAATCGGTACGCCCGCTTCAAACGCGTTGTCACCATCGAGCCTGTCGGGGTCGAGCGCGTGAAGCGGTGTGCGCAGCTGCGCGTAGTGGCCCAACAGCATGTCCCGCGGGTCATAACCCTCGACCGCCATCACCAGTTCCGGACTGTTGGCGCGGGCCTGTTCGTGGCGCACCAGCATGATGACCAGAAAAACCGTCATGGCGATCGCCATCAGGACGACATGGGTGAGGGGGCCGATGCGGGGTGGATTTGGACGGGGCCGGCTCATGCGTCACCGCCTGTCGCGTCGGTCTTGCCCCGTCGCAGCCGCCACAGCGCGAAACTGGCTGCAAACAGGATCAGCCCACCGACAAAGAAGAAGAGCGCGGTATCGAGAAGCCCCTCGAAGGTCTGCGCATAGATGTAGAGCGTCTGCAGCACAAAGCCTGACACACCGCAAACCCGCGCCATCAGGCTGTTATGGCGTTCGCCGATCAGGATCAGGGCGGTGAAGGCGGCATAGAGCAGCGCGCCGACGCCCATGCGCAGCAGGATGGAGCCGTCCGCAGCCTCGGCAATCAGGGGCAGGGCGGCGATGGCGAGGCCGACCGCAACCAGGCTGGCCGCGTCCCAATTGCGCAAGGCCCCGGTCAGGCGTCGCCACAGGATCAGCAGGGCAATAGCGATCATGGCCGGGGCGGCGATCATCGCGTAGGCGCCGGTCACAAGCTCGCGGTCAGCCGCATGCCCGCCCAGCGGGATCTGGACCAGGAAGGCGGCCAGCAGGGTCACCACCGTCATCCAGCCGGCGATGACACCAGCGCCGGCCAGCTTGCGGTCGCGCAGGCTGGCGGCGGCAAGGGCGACAGTCCCGAAGACCAGCGTGGCGGCCGATTGCAGGGCCAGGTGTCCGGTTGGATGGGCCGCCTGCCAAAGATACAAGGCGTGGGCGATCCACAACACCAGCGCCAGCGCAACCAGGTGCATCGACACCGTCGAGCGCAGCCGGGTGGCGAGCACGGCGCTGGCGGTGGCCACCGGCAAATAAAACCAGATGGCCCCGTCGACGAAGGGATTGGCCGCTTCCAGCCCGGCCCACAGGGCGCCAAGCCCGGTCGCCAGTATGAGGACGGGACGCGACCCGAGCTGCCAGGCCAGCCCGCCGCCCGCCACCGCCCAGATCAGCACGGCGGTATTGCGGAAGGCGGTCATGTTGAAGGTCTGCGCGGTCAACAGGATCGCCGCGCCGAACAGGGCCAGGCCGAGTACGGCAAGGGCATGTCCAAGCCGGGGCGCCTGGCGTTGGAAGGCCAGGCCGCTGCCCAGCAGGCTGGCCCACAGCGCCGCCAACAAAACGCCGAAACGCGCCAGGCGCGGGATGGCCTCCCAATTGGCGCCGACAAAACTCAAGGCTGACAGGCCGAGCAGGACCGCGCCGAGCACGGTCAACGCGCCGAGCGCCGTTGCTCCTGCGATCCGGGGCCCGACCGTGTCGAGAATGGCGTCGCGATTGTCCGTCTCGATCAGGCCGGCCGCGATCCAGCGGTCGAGATCCCGTGTCAGGCGTTGCCTGTAACCCATCACTTGCGCTCCCGACTGTCCCGGCTCTTCCTCAAGCCGGTTCTTCCTTACGAAGGTGTCGGAGGCCGGACCGGCTGTCCACGAAAGCTTGATTCACATCAGCGCATCGTTGGTCCGGCGCGATCGTTTGCGGGCGCGCTTGCCAGCCGGTTTTGTGGTATCGTGCAACTTCATCCTGATGGGAGGGCGGAAAATGATTGTTGAGGCGATACTGAGAGGCAAGGGCCGTGACGTGATCACGATCGGTGAAATGGCGACCCTTGAGGAAGCGGCGCGATTGCTGGACGCGCACGCGATCGGGGCCTTGCTGGTGGAAGACGGGCAGGGCCGGCCGGTCGCGGTCCTGTCCGAGCGTGACATTGTCCGCGAGATGGCGCTCAACGGCGCGGCCTGCCTGCACCGGCCGGTTGCCCACGCATTGACCCAGGCCTTTGTCACCGCCGGGCGCAATGCCGGACTCAACGAGTTGATGGTGTTGATGACCGAGCGCCGGGTCCGGCATGTTCCCATCTTTGATGGCGATGCGCTGCTGGGCATTATCTCGATCGGCGATGTCGTGAAGGCCAAGATTGCCGACATGGAGGCCGAGACCGCAGCCCTGCAGGCCTATATCCGTTCCTGACACGCGCCGCCGGTCTGTGGAATCAGGCAAGGCGCCTGCCCGGGCAGGGCCGCTCGCGCGGTCATCAGGCCAGCCAGCCGGCCTTGATCGGGCCCGGGCATGACCTTGGCGATGGCGAAAAATAAATTCTGCACACGGCGGAATGCCTTGCCAGACAGGGGGATGGCGGGACGCTCCGCGGCGCACTGCAGGAATATCCGCATCAGGGGGTTGCGTCCTGCGCGGCGTCCTGTAGAACCCCGCTCACACCGGCGCTGCCGCAGCGGTTTTCCTCTTGCGGTTCAGCGTCGTTTGCTTATTATACGAGGTCTTGTCGTTTTTCTAAGTCAGGTCGGCGCGTCAAACACACGCTCCGGGCAGAGAATTTTTCGCCGGTTTTCGGACCACTGAAAAGCTTCTGCAAGGCCCTGAAGAACGTGATTGACTTCAAACTTGGGGCGGCTTAAACACCGCCCTCCTTGGCCGGGGCGGCGATTTGATTGTCCTTCGGTTATCGGGTTCGGCGGCGCGTTTGTGTTGTTT
>NZ_LQXG01000006.1:0-48112 GCF_001924955.1 Maricaulis sp. W15
AGTACGGAGCTCGTCCGGTTGCCTGGAAACACCGCCAGACCAACCCGGCGTGGCCATCGATGGGACGGCGGCACAAAGCTCGACCGTTTGTTCCTGTCGGTTTCGAGACGGGGCCGGTAACGGCCCTGACCAAATCTCCGTGTGCGAGGTGCCCCCGGCGCCACCCACAAAACTTACATAGCTAGGCACCGGCAAGGCACCTCGCACCCCTCTACTGCCCAAAACGCCAGGTGGAAACACCGTGGCGCGGGCAGACCTGTCGATCACCCTCAAACCACAGGAAAGGAGACCGTCAATCAGACCGCCTTCCCGCCTGCCGGACCGGGCTTTCCACTCTGGCGCATCCGCGCCGCCGGTCGGGCGGGAAGGCGGCTGCAGGCTCTCCTGGATGGCGATGTCTGTCCTTGCCGGCAGGCGGGTGGACTGCCTATCCTGACCGCCAAACCTGCGGGGTGACATGCGTTTCTTCCTGATCCTTCTTTTCAGCCTTGCCCTGGCGGCGCCGGCAGCAGCCCAGCCGGAGTCGCCCGATCCGCAGCCCTATGTCGCGGCCTGTGAGGCCGGGGACGGGTTTGCCTGCAATTATGCCTACGGGTTGCTGCAGCGGGCCGACCGGAGTTTCTGGCAGAGTGAAGGCGCGATCGCGCTGTTGTTGCGGGGCTGTGAAGTCGGGTCGGACCGGTCGTGCTGGATTTTCGAACGCATCAACGAGCCCAACCCCTATGATGATGTGCGCTATGACCGGCCGGTCTATCTGCCGGTGGCCCTGTCGGGCTGTGAAGGCGGCAGCACGATGGCGTGTTGGCAGGCGGCAGGCTTTCTGGAAACGGGTAACGAGGCCGAGCGGGAGCAGGCTGCGGCCCTGTCGCGCCGCGCCTGCGAGCGGGGTTTCGCCGATGGCTGCGCCCGGCTTGCTGATGTGCTGGTATCGCTCGGACGTGATCCGTTGGACGCGCATCGCGGTGCCTGTTACGGCAATCGTCCGGGTCGCATGCGCAAGCAGGGCGATTGCGAAGCGGTGTGTGACGAGGGCGATGCGGCGGCCTGTGTCGAACTGGCCCTGATGTTCGAGCGTGGCCGCGACGGGGCGCAGACAATGCGCCGCAATGCCCGCCGCGCCGATGAGCTGTTCAGGCGGGCCTGTGACCTCGGTTCGCAGCAGGCGTGCGGCCACTAGACCGGTGCTGTCAGGCCCTTCCAGCCGACCACGACCAGCCAATGGAGGAGGGCCGGTGGCCAGATCGAGCCGCTGATCCGCCAGGCGAGCGTGCAGGCGAGGCCGAGGGCTGCGGTGATCGCGAGGAAGCCGGGTTCGAGAAAGACAGCTTGCGCCATCGGCAGGCCGAGCCAGGCCTGGACCGGGTGCCAGAGCACGAAGGCGGCAATCGCCAGTGCCGCCCGGACCCGGCCGCGACGACCGGCGAGACTGACTCGAAACACCAGTTCTTCGGCGAAGGCCGGGATGAGGATGGCCACTGCTGCTACCGCTAACAGGCCGGGCAGGTCGCCGGTCACAGCAAAGTTGACAGTTGGTTCAACTTCGTTGATCGCGAGCACGGCGACGATGAATCCGGCAAGGATTGGAAGGGTTTGCCCCCATTTGTCCAATCCCGGCCAAGTCCGGACCGCCCGTTTCGCATCTGCGAAATAACTTGACGCTGTGCCGCATAATTCGATCATGCGCGCCAGACTAAGCCAGAACAATCCCAGAGGAGAGATCAAATGAGTGCTGTGGACGATCCCATCGTCATCGTCGGCATGGCCCGCACCCCGATGGGTGGCCTGCTCGGCGAACTTGCACCGCTGTCTGCCAATGAGCTCGGCGCCATCGCCGTCAAGGCGGCCATGGAAGAAGCCGGCCTGGCCGGCGATGATGTCGACCAGGTCCTGATGGGCAATGTGCTGATGGCCGGCCAGGGCCAGGCGCCCGGTCGCCAGGCGGCGATCAAGGCCGGTCTGCCGAAATCCGTCGAAGCGACCACGCTCAACAAGATGTGCGGCTCGGGCATGCAGGCGGCCATCATGGGCCGCGCCTCGATCGCCTCGGGCGATGCCGACATCATCATCGCCGGCGGCATGGAATCGATGACCAACGCCCCGCACATGCTGCCCACCCATCGCGGCGGCTTCAAATACGGCCACGACACCATCAAGGACCACATGGCCCAGGATGGTCTTGAGGACGCCTATGAATTCAAGCCGATGGGCGTGTTCGCTGACATGATTGCGGAAGAACACCAATTCACCCGCGAGCAGCAGGACGCCTATGCGCTGGAAACCCTCGCCCGGGCCCAGCGCGCCACCAAGGATGGCGATTTCAAGCGCGAGATTACGCCGGTGACGATCAAGGGTCGCAAGGGCGACACGGTCGTCGATACCGACGAGCTGCCGCGCAAGGCGATGCCGGAGAAAATCCCGTCCCTGCGTCCCGCCTTCGGCAAGGACGGCACGGTGACCGCCGCCAATGCCTCGGCCATCTCGGATGGCGCCGCCGCACTGATCCTGATGCGCCTGTCCGAAGCCGAGCGTCGTGGCCTCAAGCCGATCGCCAAGATCGTTGCCACTGCCGCCCACGCCCATGAGCCGGCCTATTTCACCACCGCGCCGGTGCCTGCCATGCGCAAGGTCGTCGAGCGTGCCGGTTGGCAGATCGGCGATGTCGATCTGTGGGAAATCAATGAGGCTTTCGCTGTCGTGCCAATGATTGCGATGAAAGAGTTGGGCATTTCCCACGACATCGTCAACGTCAATGGCGGCGCCTGTGCCCTCGGTCACCCGATCGGCGCCTCCGGTGCCCGCATCATGGTCACCCTGCTCGCCGCGCTGGAAAAGCATGGCAAGACCAAGGGCGTCGCCTCGCTGTGCATCGGTGGCGGTGAAGCGACGGCGGTGGCTGTGGAGCGCTTTGCGTAATCCTGACAGGATGTCAGCGCGCCCTGAAGTCAAGCAGAGCTTGCCGGTAACGGTAATCTCTGCTTGATTTTTCGTCCGTTTGTATCGGTCAAATCGCCATCCAGATCAGGAGCGGCTCATGCAAAATTTTGACCCGAACAAGTCGTTGATATTCATCCACGTGCCTAAATCGGGCGGTCGGTCTGTGGCTGAGGTGGCGAAGGCCTGGTTTCCCGGTCAGTTTCGTCCTCACTACTACAATGAACAGGCCGCCCAAATGCCGCCCAGGCATGATTTGCGGGCGTTGGAGGCTGCCGGCACGCCTCCCGTCATATACGGCCATTTTAACAAGCTGCGCGGGTTCGGGGTCGAGCAATACTATCCCGATGTCGATCAGTTCATGACCGTCTTGCGCGACCCGTTGGAACTGATGATTTCGAACTATTTCTACGTCCGCAAGGTGGCCGCGGGCTGGCAGGATCAATCCCGGGTTCCACGGGGAGACCTCAAGGACAGCATCGCGCGAGACCCGGTAAACATGCTCAACCACTTTCCGCGCGACGTGACGCTGGAAAACTACAAGGACATTATCGAGACGTATTTTGTCGAGGTCGGCTTGACCGAGTTCCTGCCCGAATCGCTTCGGCGCATGGCCGAAAAAACCGGCAAGTCTTTCGATCCGAATAGCCTTGAGCACCGTAACGCGACTGAGCGTGATGAAACGGTTCCGGACGACATACGCGACGTCTTCCGTGAAGCTCACCCGCTGGAATATGCGGTCTACGACTATGTCCGCCAACGCTATGAATCTGCCGAGCGCTGATCGACCGGTCCGGATTTGTCAGAAGGGTGGGAGCCGGTCCTTTGCCGGCCTGTCATGTCCAAGCCGCGATCAGCAGCAAGGCGGCAATCGGCAGAAAGGCCAACCATGCCGGGTGTTTTGCCCGGCTCAGGGTCAGGGCGGCCAGACCGCTGATCGCGAAGATGGCGCTGCATATCGCAAGCAAGGCGCGATGCTGGGGAGCCGGGTCGCCATGGATGATCAGCATCATCACCGCGAGTCCCCACCAGGTCAGCGTGGTCAGGTGCCAGGCGGTGCGGATCAGGGAGCGAACATACCAGGGGCCATGACCCAGGGTCGGCAGGCCCGGTATCGCCAGCAGCGGCCGGATCAGGCGGATCTCGCCGGCGATGGAGTGGAAGAGGCCGACCAGCACGGTCAGGGTCGCAGCAGCAATGAGCATGGACGGACTCCGGTCAGGCAGGGGCGGCGATGATTGCGGCGATGCCAAGCGCCCCGGTCAGGGCGAACAGGCTGGTCGACGGCAGTCGCAGGGGCGCGATGCCGGCTTTCATTGCGATGATCGCGCTCAAACCCGACAGGCAAAGGGCCAAGGGGCCCAGCAGCAGCGGAAAGGCGGCGAAGCGCGGGTCCAGGGCGGTCGCCGCGAAGGCAATGGTCATGGCGGCCAGCAGGAACGTGGTGATGTGCCAGCAATAATAATTCAGCCATTTGCTGGCGGGCGGCAGGTGCGTGTCCGCCAACAGGGGGCGGGCAACCTCCCGGCCGCCGGCGAAGGTGTGGATGAGGAAGGTGAGGAGCGCACTCAAGCTTGCCAAGGCGGCCAGGATGTTCATGATCGATCCGTTCTGAATAATTTGTTCTAGAAAAAATGTTCTATTATGGGCCGACCGTCAAGCTTCCTCGATGAAACTGTCTTCGCCGCCGTGGCCAATTGCCTGGTCGAGCAGGGGGAGGTGCGCCTGCAGGCCGTTACGGCGACGGCCGGTGTATCGACGGGATCGATCTATCACCGCTTCGGATCCCGGGAGGGGTTGATGGCCGCGGCCTGGCTCGACGCCGTGGCGGCATTTCAAAGGCGGTTTCTTGCCGCGCTGGCATCGCCCGAGGAGATGCCGGGGCTTGCCGCGGCGCTGGTCACGCCGGCCTTCTGTCGGGAAGAGGTCGGGAGGGCCCTGATCCTCACCACCGGGCGGCGCGCCGAGATGATGTCCGACAAGGCGCCGCCGGACATGCGGCTCCGTCTCGACCAGCTCAATGCGCAGAGCAAAGCGGCGCTGGAGGCGTTTGCCCGGGAGCAGCGCCTGCCGCTGGCGCGGGTCCGGTTGGCGCTGATTGGCGTCCCGCTCGGGGCCGTCCGAATATACCTGCCGGCAAAGGTGGTGCCAGAGAGCCTCGACGCCGATATAAGCCGGGCCGTCATGTCCTTGCTGACCAAGGACTGACCGGCCCGCCCATGTTGCACTGGCGAAGCCAGTGCGCCGCCATCAGCCGTCGATATGTCCCAAGGGCAGGCCGCGGCCTTCCTTGACATTGCGGATCTGGACCGAGGTCCGGAAATCACCGACGACGTCGAGCGGGATCATGCGCTCCTGCATGAATTCGTTATAGGCATCGATGTCCGGCGTGACGATCTTCAGGAGATAATCATAGGGGCCGGTCATGGTGCAGGCCTCGGTGATCTCCTGAAAGGTCTGGATCGCCTTCTCGAACTTTTCGTAATTGGCCTTGCGCGCCGGCTGGATTTTGATCTCCAGATAGGCCGTGAACATCAGGCCGATCATGCGCCGATCGAGCTGGATCGAGCGGCGTTTTATGATGCCTTCGGTCTCCAGGCGACGGATCCGGCGCCAGCAGGGCGACGGGGTCAGGCCGACGATTTCGGCGATATCAGCGACGGATCGGCCCGCATCTGCCTGCAGGGCTTCAAGAATGCGTACATCGATCGTATCCAGGGTGACGGTCATTATTTCCTCAAATCATCATTTCGCAGGAAATTAATTCAAGTTTCCGCACTTGCGAACCCCGAAATGGCACCGCATTGCTAAGCTGGACAAGACCCGCTCTTGCGCGCTAGACGCCTGTCGCGTGTCCGCATCGTGCGGAGACCCCCAAATTGGCACGTCCTGCCGACGTTTTCAGCGAGAGCCCATGGCACACACTGAACCCCGCTTCCATGTCCCGTCCCCGCATGTGCGGCCCGGCGACAAGCCAGATTTTTCCCATATTGCGATCCCGCCGGCTGGCGAGGCCAAACGGCCCGACACGGCGGTTCCCGGCATGGAGACCCAGGATCTAGCGCTTGGCCTGGTCCGGGTGCTCGATCATAATCACCAGGCCGTTGGCGAGTGGGATCCCAAGCTGGATGCGGATGTTCTGCGCGAAGGCCTGCGCCACATGGTGCTGACCCGGGTCTATGATGATCGCATGCTGAAACTGCAGCGCCAGGGCAAGATGAGCTTCTACATGAAGTCGACCGGCGAAGAGGCCGTCGCCGTTGCCGGCGCCATGGCGATGAGCAAGGACGACATGGTCTTCCCCTCCTACCGCCAGCAGGGCATCCTGTTCGCCCGCGGTCGCGACATTGTCGAGATGATGTGTCACTGCATCTCCAACAGTCGCGACAATCTCAAGGGACGCCAATTGCCGGTCCACTATACCTGGGCCGAGGGCAAGTTTTTCTCGATCTCCGGCAATCTGGCGACCCAGCTGCCGCAGGCTGTCGGCTATGCCATGGCCTGCGAATATCGCGGTGATGGCGAGATTGCCGCGACCTGGATCGGTGACGGGTCGACGGCCGAGGGTGACTTCCACGGTGCGCTGGTGCTGGCCTCGACCTATCGGGCGCCGGTCATCGTCAATGTGGTCAATAACCAGTGGGCGATCTCGACCTTCCAGGGCATCGCCGCCGGTGAGGCGCCAACCTTTGCCTATAAGGGGCTGGGTTATGGTCTTGCTTCCCTGCGGGTCGATGGCAATGACTTCCTTGCCGTCTATGCCGCGACGCAATGGGCTGCCAAGCGCGCCCGTGATGGACATGGCACCACGGTGATCGAGCATTTCACCTATCGCGCCGATGCCCACTCGACTTCGGACGATCCGTCCGGCTACCGGCCCAAGGGCGAAAACGAGATCTGGCCGCTGGGCGACCCGGTCGAGCGCTTGAAGCAGCACCTGATCGGTCTGGGCGAATGGGATGATGAGCGCCACGCCGCGCTCGAAAAGGAACTCAACGAGCTGGTCATCGCCTCCTACAAGGAAGCGGAAAGCCACGGCACGCTGCATGACGGTCCGCTGTCGCCGGTCGAGTCGATCTTCGAGGATGTCTATGCCGAACCGGACTGGCGCCTGCGTCGCCAGCGCCAGGATCTGGGAGTTTAGATCATGGCCAAGATGAACATGATCCAGGCCCTTAACTCGGCCCTGGACAACATGATGGAACGCGATCCCGACGTGATCAGCTTCGGTGAGGATGCCGGCTATTTCGGCGGTGTCTTCCGGGTCACGGCGAACCTGCAGGCCAAATACGGTCTCGACCGGTCCTTCGATGCGCCGATCAACGAAGCGGCGATCATGGGGATGGCGATCGGCATGGCGGCAAAGGGTTTGAAGCCCGTCGCCGAGATCCAGTTCTCGGACTACATCTTCCCGGGTCTTGACCAGATCGTCTCGGAAATGTCGCGCATCCGCTATCGCACCGCCGGGGCCTTCACCACGCCGGTCGTGGTGCGCACGCCCTGCGGCGGTGGCATCCGGGGTGGCCAGACCCACTCGATGAGCCCGGAAGCCTTCTTCACCCAGGTGCCGGGTGTGCAGGTGGTGATGCCGTCCAATCCCTATGACGCCAAGGGTCTGTTGATCGCCGCCATCGAAAGCCCGGACCCGGTCATCTTCTTCGAGCCGAAACGTCTCTATAACGGCCCGTTCGAAGGTCATTCCGGCGGCGCACTGGCCTCCTGGGGCAATCATCCCAAGGGCGAAGTGCCCGAAGGCCATTACAGCCTGCCGATCGGCAAGGCCGAGGTCGTGCGTGAAGGCTCTGCCGTCACGATCGTCGCTTACGGCACGTTGGTCCTGGTCGCCCAGGCGGCGGCCGAGAAAGCCGGTGTCGACGCCGAGGTGATCGATCTCAAGACGCTGGTGCCCTATGATATCGAGACGATCGCCCGCTCGGTGAACAAGACCGGTCGCTGCATCGTCGCCCAGGAAGCGCCGCGCACCTCCGGTTTCGCGGCCGAGCTGGCGGCGCAGATCCAGGAAGAGTGCTTCTTCGCCCTCGAGGCGCCGATCCAGCGCGTCACCGGTTGGGACACGCCTTACCCGCACGCCCATGAATGGTCCTACTTCCCGGGGCCGGACCGTTTCATCAACGCCATGAACACCGTTCTGGAGGCCTGATCGATGAGCGAATACCGTTACAAGATGCCCGATGTCGGCGAAGGTATCGTCGAGGCGGAAATCGTCGAATGGCATGTCAAGGAAGGCGATACGGTCACCGAGGACCAGCACGTCCTTGATGTGATGACTGACAAGGCCACCGTTGAAATCCCCTGCGCCGTCAATGGCAAGGTGAGCAAGCTGGTCGGCGCACCGGGTGATGTTATCGCGGTCGGCACCGAGATCATGTTCATTGCCGTCGACAGCGCGGTTCCCGCCGACGCCGAAGCGCCCGCGCAAGCCGAGGCCAAGGCCGAACCCGCCAAGCCGGCCGCGCCGAAGGCCGCCGAACCGGTCGCCGCCGCCGAAGCGCCGTCGATTGCCAGCCGCACCGGCGGCGAGCGTCCGCTGGCCAGCCCGGCCGTGCGCAAACGGGCGCTCGAAGCCGATATCCGTCTCGCCAATGTGCCGGGCACCGGCCCTGCCGGTCGCATCACCCATGATGACCTGGACGATTTCATCAAGTCGGGCGGCCGCCTGGTTGCCCGCTCGGGCTCGGGCAGTTCATCGGTCCGGGCACCGCGCACCGGCGTGACCGAGGAGAAGGTGATCGGCCTGCGTCGCCGCATCTCCGAGAACATGTCTCACGTCCAGCGCACCGTCCCCGACATCGCCTATGTCGAGGAAATCGACGTCACGGCGCTGGAAGAGCTGCGCGGCCATCTCAACGCCAGCAAGTCGGATGACCAGGCCAAGCTGACCTTCATCCCTTTCCTGGTGATGGCGCTGACCAAGGCCCTGCCTGACACACCGCAAGCCAATGCCCATTTCGATGGCGAGGCCATGCTGCTGACCAAACATGATGCAGTGCATTGCGGGGTCGCTGCGGCGACGCCCAACGGCCTCATGGTGCCGGTCATCAAGCACGCCGAGAGCCTCGACATCTGGCAGATCGCCGCCGAGCTCAAGCGTCTGGCCGGGGCCGCCAAGGACGGCAAGGCGACCAAGGACGAGCTGACCGGTTCGACCATCACCATCACCTCGCTGGGGGCGATCGGCGGTCTGGTCACCACGCCCATCCTCAACGCCCCGGAAACCGCCATCATCGGCGTCAACAAGATGCAGACCCTGCCGCGCTACAATGCCGAAGGCCTGGTTGTGCCACGCAAGTTGATGAACCTGTCGAGCTGTTTCGATCACCGCATTGTCGACGGCTATGAAGCCGCCATGCTGATCCAGGCCGTGAAGTCCTATCTGGAAAACCCGGCGACGCTGTTCATGTAGGTCGCTGCTTCGGGCGTCGGGTCGATTGTCAGGGTCGTGGGTATGCCCTAGGATTGTGGCATGACACACAAATTCTGGCATGCCCAATGGGATCGTCCGAACGGGACGCCGCGCGCAGAGCTTGATGCGTTGGAGACCAGTTTTTGGAAAACACTGGGTGGCATCGCGCTGGCGATGTTTCTGCTCGTCGCCCTCGGCTTTGTGATCTGGTTCCTCGGCAATGACCCGCTGGTCTGGGCGCTGTCCGGAATCGCCCTGCTGGTAACGGTAAGTGTGGCCGGATTGATCTGGGTGGCACGGCGCAGCGAGGCTTCCTGACGGACGCGGCAGTCTTCGCCGGGTCAGGTCTTTCCCGTTGACGGGGAAGGTGGATCAGCGCGAAGCGCCGAGACGGAAGGGGTGAAACGTGCCAGCGTTCTTGTCCTGACCGCCCATCACCCACTCCGTCTTGCCGCTGAAGCGGCAATCCACCTCGCCCATCAAGGGCGAGGACCTTGTCGACCCTATCCCCAATCCCCCGGCAGCAAGGCGTCTGGCATGTTCTGGTAGCAGACCGGGCGCAGGAAGCGGCGGATCGACATGGTGCCAACCGAGGTGGCGCCGAAATTCGTCGAGGCCGGATAGGGACCGCCATGGACCATCGTGTCGCTGACTTCGACACCCGTCGGGAAGCCATTGGTCAGGATGCGACCGGCCTTGCGTTCGAGCACCGGCATCAGCTTCTGGCCGAGCGCGGTATCGCCGTCATCGAGGTGCAGGGTCGCGGTGAGCTGGCCTTGCAGGGACAGGGCGACGGTCAGCATTTCGGCTTCGTCCTTCACTGTGACCACGAGGCCCAGCGGTCCGAAGACTTCCTCGCCGAGGACCTCGTTTTCCAGCCAGTCCTGGCCGGTGGTGACGAAGAGATAGGGCGTGGCATTGCGCAGATCGCAGGTCGTGGTCAGGACTTCGCGGACACCGGCGGTGCCGCGGATCACGTCGCGGCCCTTCTGATAGGCCTGGGCGATCCCGTCGGTGAGCATGGTCTGCGGGCCGACTTCGCCGAGACCGGCAACGGCGGCCTGAATGAAGGTCTCGGCCTCGCGGCCCTCGATCACCACGGCGATGCCGGGATTGGTGCAGAACTGGCCGGCGCCCATGGTCAGAGACCCGGCCCAGCCCTTGCCGATCGCCTCGGCACGCGAGGCCATGGCAGCAGGCAGGAGGAACATCGGATTGACCGAGCCCAGCTCGCCGAAGAAGGGGATGGGTTCGGGGCGCGCGGCGCAGAGGTCAAACAGGGCGCGGCCACCAGCCAGCGAGCCGGTAAAACCGACCGCCTTGATCAGCGGGTGCTCGACCACCGCCTGACCGACCGAGCGGTCACCGCCCTGGATCTGGCTGAACACGCCGGGATGGATGCCGCAGGACTTGATCGC
Source organism: Maricaulis sp. W15 (assembly GCF_001924955.1). Lineage (NCBI taxonomy): Bacteria > Pseudomonadati > Pseudomonadota > Alphaproteobacteria > Maricaulales > Maricaulaceae > Maricaulis > Maricaulis sp. W15. The sequence goes on from NZ_LQXG01000006.1 coordinate 10,774, forward strand.
GGCGTCGATCGCCTGGGCGACAATATCGCTGGTACCGGGATGGGCCGAGTGGCCTTTCACGACCACCGGGCAACCGGCCGCCAGGGCTGCTGCGGTGTCACCACCGGCAGTCGAAAAGGCGAGCGGGAAGTTGGAGGCGCCAAACACGGCGACCGGGCCGATCGGGCGCTGCACCAGTTTCAGGTCCGGGCGCGGCAGCGGCTGGCGATCGGGCAGGGCGGCGTCATGGCGCTTGTCGAGATAATCACCGGCGAGGATATGGCTGGCGAACAGGCGCAGTTGTCCGACCGTGCGGCCGCGCTCGCCATTGAGGCGTCCTTCCGGCAGGCCGGTCTCCTGCGTGCCGATCTCGGTGATTGCGTCGCCGCGGGCGTCGATTTCGTCGGCGATGGTATTGAGGAATTTGGCGCGGGTTTCGCGCGACGAATAGCCGTAGGACCAGAAGGCTTCTTCGGCAGCGTGGCAGGCTTGGTCGACCAGCTCGGGCGTCCCGATCGCGAAATCGTGCGACGGGCCGTGCGCCGGGTCCGACGAGAAGGTCCGGTCGCTGCCGACCCAGTTTCCCGCGACGAGATGTTTCCCGATGATCATGGCCTGTCCTCCGCTGGTTGCACAGGTGTCATGCCTTAATTGTCTGAGTTATTCAACAGCCCTTGCTGAGAGATTTCCGCAACGCGGCCGCGTGCTTGACCCGCGTGATGCATCGGGGGCACAAATGCAGCAGAGGGGTGCCCGGAAATGTCGATGTCCGTGAAACAGACTTGGTCCGATTTTGTCTCCGCCATGGCCGTATGGGGCGGCGGGGTGTTCGTGATCATGTTCTATCACAAGAAGGTCGGCATGCCGTCGGAATGGATGCCGCAAGTCGTGTTCGGCAGCTTCCTCCTGGTCGCCATCCTCGCGCCCATCGGCTCACTGCTCTGGCGCCGCGTGATCCGACGGGCCTAGCCTCAGTCCGCCCCTTTCCCTTTATCCGCCGAACCGCTAAATCCGTCCCCGGAAAACGCGTTTTCGTGCTTTGATCTTCCAAGGAGCGCCTGTGATGCAGACACGGTCTTGCCAAGTCCTCATTGTCGGAGGTGGCCCGGGCGGCTATCCGGCCGCCATTCGCGCCGGCCAGCTGGGTCTCGATACTATCATTGTCGACAAGCACGGGCTGGGCGGAACCTGCCTCAATCGCGGCTGCATTCCGTCCAAGGCGATGATCCATGCCGCAACCAAGTTCGAGGACATGGCCAAGCATGCCGACAGCGATGTGTTGGGCATCTCGCTCGCCGAAGCGCCCAAGCTCGACATGGGCAAGCTGGTCGGCTGGAAGGACGGCATCGTCTCCAAACTGACCGGCGGTGTCGGTCAGCTGATCAAGGCCGCAGGCGCCGAACACATCGCCGGCTGGGCCCAATTCTCCAACGCCAAGACCTGTGTCGTCACACAAGAGGATGGCGAGAAAGTCGAGATCACGGCCGAGAACGTGATCCTGGCCACCGGTTCGGTAGAAGTCGAGCTGCCCTTCCTTCCGTTTGGCGAGAACGTCATCGGCTCGACCGATGCGCTCGACCTTGACGCATTGCCGGAAAAGCTGGTCGTGGTCGGTGCCGGCTATATCGGTCTGGAGCTGGGCATTGCTTTCCGCAAGCTGGGCTCGCAGGTCACCTTCATCGAGGCGTCAGACGGTATCCTGCCGCTCTATGACAAGGAGATCACCCGTCCGATCACCATGTGGCTGAAGAAGCACAAGGTCGATGTAAACCTGTCCTGTAAGGCCAAGGGTGTCAGTGAGAAGGCCGGCAAGCCAGTGCTCGACTATGAAGATGCCAAGGGCGCGGCGCAGTCGATCGAGGCCGACAAGATCCTCGTCGCCGTCGGGCGCAAGGCCTGCCTCGACGGCTGGGGCCTGGAAAATATGGGCCTCGACCTGGACAGCGGGAAGTTCATCAAGGTCGACAATCAGTGCCGTACCGGCATGCGCGGCGTCTATGCCATTGGTGATGTCGTCGGCGAACCGCTGCTGGCCCACAAGGCGACGGCCCAGGGCGAGATGGTCGCCGAGATCATTGCCGGCCATCGCCGCGTGCATGATCCGGTCTCCATCGCCGCGGTCTGCTTCACCGAGCCGGAAGTCGTCGGCGTCGGCCTGACGCCGGACGAGGCCAAGGCCAGGGGCGAAGAGATCATCACCGGCAAATTCCCGCTCGCTGCCTCCGGTCGCTATTTGTCGATGGAAGCGGGCCTGGATGGCGGTTTTGTCCGTGTCACCGCGCGCAAGGAAGACCACGTCATCCTCGGCATCCATGCCGTCGGCACCCATGTCTCCGAATTGTCGGGCGAGTTCGCCCTGGCCGTCGAGATGGGCGCCCGCCTCGACGACATTGCCGGAACCATCCACGTCCACCCGACCCTGACCGAAGGCTTTGCCGAAGCCGCGCTTACGGCGCTGGGGCATCCGATCCATATCTCGGCGCCGAAGAAATAGGCCCCCTCATCCGCCCTACGGGCACCTTCTCCCGCGAGGGGAGAAGGCGTATGAGCCCGCCATCAACAAGAAGGCCCTCTCCCCTTGCGGGAGAGGGTGGCCCGGAGGGCCGGGTGAGGGGCAGGCCTTCACCTCTTCGATGACGTCTCTATATAGAGCCCAGCAATCGAGGCGGGATCATCATGGACGACAAGGGCAGTTTTCTCTCCGGCATCATCGGGTCTGATCAGGCCGTTGCTGGCGAGGGCATGGGCTGTGTCTCCTTCGAGACGGCCTTCCTGCGCCGGATCGAACCGGGCCCGGCCGATATCGACGAGCTCGGTCACGTCAATAATGTCGTCTATCTGCGCTGGGTCCAGGATATCGCCATCACGCATTGGCATGCCGTCGCGCCGGACGACATGGTCGGCGGCGAGGTTTGGGTGGCGCTCAAACACACGATTGAATATCGCGATCCCATCCTGCCCGGCGAGATCGCCGAGATCCGCACCTGGCTCGGCCGGCCCCACGGACCGCGCTTTGACCGCCATGTCGATATCCGCAAGCCCGGCGCCAAGCGTTTTTCCGCCCGTGCCACCACCGAATGGTGCCGCATCAGCCGCGACACCCGCCGCCCGATGCGGATCGGTGAGGACGTGATGGCGGCGTTTGGTCTGGTCGGCGCAGAGTTGGGGTAGGCGCTACAGCCGAGCCGCCACACCCAGCCTCTCCGCCGTCTTGTTCAGCTGCCCGACCGTGACCTCGTCCATCGGGATGCCTTCCTTGGTGCGTTTGCCGGCGATGGCGCGTTCCGGGTCGCCGGGATAGAGGACCGGGCTGTCCCAATCCATCGGCGGCGAGGCGAGGGCATAGCGGGCCATGGCGTCGGTCTCAGCCTGCATCCAGTCTTCGTCGCCAAAGGCCGCCGGGTCGATGAAGATCGAGAACAGGCCGTTCGTGATGCCGCCCTTGCGCGGGGTGCCGGGCTGGATCGTGCCGCTGCCGCTGAGGACACCGGCCAGGAGTTCACAGGCGAAGGCGAGGCCATAGCCCTTGTGCTTGCCCAGCGGGGTGAGGGCGCCTTCCAGTTCAAATCCCGCCATGCCGCTGGGGTCGGTGGTCGGCATGCCGCGGGCGTCGATCAGGGAGCCGCTCGGGACGGCGACGCCGCGATTGGCGGCGATGCGCACCTTGCCGAGCGCGATCTGGCTGGTGGCCATGTCGAGCAGGAAGACGGGGCGGTTCAGCGTGGCCGGATAGCCGATACAGACCGGATTGGTGCCGAACCGCGCATCCGAGCCGCGATAGGGCGCCACCAGCGGGGCGTGATCGGTGACATTGACGAAATGCATCGAGACCAGTCCGGCTGCAGCCGCCTGTTCGGCATAGGCACCGATCCGGCCGAGATGATGGACATGGCCCAGCGTCGCGGCAGCAAGTCCGTGCTCGTGGGCCTTGGCGCTGGCGCGTTCGACCAGGCGCTGGCCGGCTGGAGCGCCCCATCCGCCATCGGCATCAATACGCAGGATGACGCTGGTATCCGCCAGGACCTTGTCCAAGGCGGACAGATTGACCTGCCCGTCTTTCATGTGTTGCGCATAGGCGGGCAGAAGGCCGGCACCGTGACTGTCATGGCCCTTGAGATTGGCATCGACAAGATGTGTGGCGACACAGTCGGCGTCATCAGGCCGTGCGCCGCCCGCCACGAGAACCTCGCGGCAAAAGGCCAGGAGTTCGGCCGGGGTCAGGCGGCGTTCCGGTGTGCTCATTGTCGGGTCACTCTTCCTGTTTCAGTAATGCGCGGCCATGCATAAGATTTGCGCCCTCGTGTTAGGGCTTTGTTAAGCATAGGTCAGATCAAAACCTGTCACATTTTGGCACAAGCCGGCGTTTCCGGCGCCAATTTTCGCGTAACATGCTGATTTTGCGCGCTAAAAAAATCGACTCAAAAGCGGTATTTTCCGCCTTCGTTTAAACGTTTGGCAACCGCTCTGCCCCATTATCCATCTCGTCGGGCAGCAAACGACCCGCACGAATTCAACACGGCGTTCGAACACGGGGAAAATCCCGGACGCGCCATTTGTAAAATGGATGAAGGGTAAGTCATGAAAAAGACGGGAACCATGATTCTGGCAGCCGCAATGTCGGCTCTGGCTTTCACTGCGGCTCCGGCACTGGCTCAGGACCGCGAGCGCACCGCTGTGGAAGCTCCGGAATATCCGCGTGGCGCGGAACGTCGCGGCATCGAGGGTTATGCCGTGGTCGAGTATACCGTGTCGGAAGACGGCACGATCGCAGAGGCAACGGTCGTCGAGGCAGAGCCGGAAGGCGTGTTTGATCGCGCTGTCCTGCGGGCCATTGAAGGCTGGTCCTATGCCCCGGCTCCGGCCGCCACGGCAGGAATGCAGCAGCGTTTCGACTTTAACCTCGGCGGCTAACGCCCGGAGGAAAAACGCTAATCAGCAAAAGAACTGATCTGCGTTTACCATAATAAGACTTCATTTACGGCGGCGCGGTAGCGTCGCCGTATCTTTTTGAATCGGGCCATCAGCCTTAGGGGCCGTGAAATGAATTCTGTGCTTGGTAAATTCCTCAGCAAAACCACCAGCATCCGGGTCCGTTTGCTCGCTGCATTCGGACTGACGTCTGTCATGACGCTGGTTGCCGCCATCGTCGGTGTCACCGGGTTCAACTCAGCGAATTACGCGGTCGAGCAGATCGCCAACCGCGCGATTCCGGAAACGCAAACGGTTGACGCGCTGTCCGAGGACAGCGTCGGCCTCAGCGAGGCACTGGGTGTGTTTGCCGCTTCGACCACCGTCGAGGCCCGACTTGAAAACTATAACCGGGTGATGACCTACCGGAATTCGCTCGACGAAGAACTTCAGCAGCTCGAAGCCTTGTCCGGCGTCGGTGAGACCGCAGCCCTGCGAACCGCCGTGGCTGACCTCAACGAGCTGGTTGAAAGCATGAATGAGGTGGTCGAGCGCCGTCTGCAGATCCGCGACCAGCGCTGGTCCGTGACCAGCCAGGCCCGCGATGCCCGCAACGATCTTGCCGAAAGCGTCGAAGGCGCCCTTGATGCCAGCGACGAAGCAGATGTCGAGAGCCTGCTGCGGTCGCTGCTCGCCGCCAACCAGATCATGATCCAGTACAATGAGGTCGATATCGCGGCTTCGACCGGCGAAGTCGACGTCATCTTTGACCGTTGGGACGAAGCGGCGGGCGAGCTGGATGTCAATTTCGCCATTCTCGGACCGGTCGTGACCGACATCATGCAGACCCAGTCCGACAATCTGATCAATTTCGGCGAGGGCGCGACGGGTGTGTTCGAGCTTCGCAAGGCCGAACTGGGAGCCGTGGCTGCGGCTGAAGTCGTGGCCGAGGAAGCCCGCATTTCCGCCGAGGCCTTGCTGACCAGTGTCCAGTCCTTCAAGAGCCAGGTCGATGAGCGCGTCAGCGAAGCGACCTCCGCCGCCGACACGGCAGTGATTACCGGTCGCATCCTGCTGATTGCCATTGCCGCCATCGGCCTCGTCGTCGCCGCCGCGATTGCCTGGTTCTATGTCAACAACATGCTCCTCAAGCGCCTGAGCGCCATGGCCCGCACCATGGGCGCGCTGGCCGAGGGCAATAGCGACGTCAATCTCGGCTTCACGCCGGGCAAGGACGAAATCGGCGACATGGCGCGCTCGGTGGATGTGTTCCGCCAGAACGCCATCGAACGGGCCCGCCTCGAAGCGGAGACCGAAGAAGAGCGCCGCATGAAGGAAAAGCGCTCTGCCGCGATCGAGAGCCTGATCCAGGTCTTCGAACAAGCGTCCAGCGATGCGTTGGGCCAGGTCGGCGAAGCCGCCACCCGCATGGAAACCGCTGCCCGGGCGATGAGCTCGACAGCGGCCGCCACCACCGGCAAGTCTGCCGCCGTGGCCCAGGCTTCCGAAGGCGCCTCGCAGAACGTCCAGACTGTTGCTGCCGCGGCTGAAGAAATGGTATCCTCGATCGGCGAGATCTCGCAGCAGATTTCCCGCTCCACGGATATCGCCAACTCCGCGGTTGACCAGGTGGAACAGACCAATGGCGACGTTCAGCGTCTCGATGATGCGGCCAAGTCGATCGACAATATCGTCAGCCTCATCAATGATATCGCCGAGCAGACCAACCTCCTGGCCCTGAACGCCACCATCGAGGCGGCTCGCGCCGGTGAAGCCGGCAAGGGCTTTGCGGTTGTTGCGTCGGAAGTGAAGGCACTCGCCAGCCAGACCGGCGCCGCGACGCAGAACATCTCCGAACACATCAACGGCATCCAGGGTGCGACGGCGAAAGCGGTCGAGGCGATGTCCTCGATCGGTGGAACCATCCACGAGATGAGCGAGATTGCCACGGCCATCGCGGCCGCGATGGAAGAGCAGCGCGCTGCAGCCGGTGAGATCACCCGTTCGGCCCAGGAAGCGGCAGACGGCACCAGCCAGGTCTTCACCAACATCCAGGAAGTCGACCAGGCCACGTCGGAAACCGGCGAAAGCGCGGGCGAAGTGCTCGAGGCCTCGCTGGCCGTGTCACGCCAGTCCGATACGCTCAAGACGGCGGTCGAACAATTCCTCCAGGAAGTTCGCGCAGCCTGACTGCGACAGAACTGAAATCCGCCAGCGCCCGCGGCTTGCCAGCCGTGGGCGCTGCGCGTATACGGCGTGCCTCTCCCTTGCGGAGGGGCCTGTGTGGCGAGGTAGCTCAGCTGGTTAGAGCGCACGACTCATAATCGTGAGGTCGAGAGTTCAAGTCTCTCCCTCGCCACCACTTTTCTCCGGTACAATCAGCAACCCATCGTCCGCGCTGCGACATTTCCGCCTGCGACGGGACGTCTCGTGGTGCGGGCATCGCGACGGGTCCATATAGGGGATCAACCTGCCCGGAGGCTTTGGCCCATGTCGCGTTCCAATGTGTTGACCCTGACGATGGCGATTATCGCGATCTTGATGTGCGGTGCCTTCATGGTGTTCGGCATGATCCGGCTCGCCGGTGTTGAGATGAGCGCACATGGCTGGATCGCGCTCGGCCTTGGTACGGTGGTCAGCCTGGCCTTGGGCGGGGTCTTGTCGACCGTGCTCGTCATCTCGCGCCGCCGCGGCTTCGACGAGGCCGCTCATGAAGCCTCGCGCCCCGATAGCCCGGACGCGTGACAGCGGCCCGTCAGGCGCGAAACCGGTCCGTCTCTGTATGGGCTGCCCGATGATGGCAGCCAGACCGGGCGCCGGCCTGGTCCGGATCAGGCAGCGCCGCGCTGTTCGATCTCTCCGCCGGCACTTGCACCGGGATCGAGATGGGCATCAAGCGCCCGGAAGAAAGTTTCGCGCTCAATCGGTTTGGTCACAACATCATTCATGCCGGCCGCCAGGCAACGGTCGCGCGCCGAACCGAGCGCGTTGGCGGTCAGGGCAATGATGGGCACGTGTTGGTTTCGGCCAGCGAGCCTGCGGATTTCCTGGCAGGCACGCAGCCCGTCCATGACCGGCATTTCCATGTCCATCAATACGAGGTCATAGGCCCCCGTCGACACGGCGTCGACGGCAGCCTGTCCGTTGTTCACATAGTCAGCCTCAAGCCCTCGCAGTTTCAGAAAACCCCGGGCGACGGCCTGGTTCACCATATTGTCCTCGGCGACCAGTATCCGCGCCTGTGGTGCCGGCGTCGGCGCGGCGAGTGGTTGCGGGGCCGGTTCGTCGGCGGCGGCGGTCAATGCATCTTCGCGACGCAAGGGGACTTCAAACCAGAAGGTTGATCCCTCGCCAGGCGTGCTGCGAAAGCCGATCGTGCCGCCCATCAGTTCGACCAGCCGGCGGCTGATGGCCAGGCCCAGCCCGCTGCCGCCATGCAGGCGCGTGGTTTCGGCATCGGCCTGGGTGAAGGACGAGAACAGGCCGGCCTGGGCGTCCAAGGGAATGCCGCAACCCGTATCGCGGACCTCGACCCGCATCACACTGCGTCGCCGTCCGATCATGTGCAGGCTGATATCGGCTTCCACCGTGCCGGCTTCGGTAAATTTTATGGCATTGCCGACAAGATTGAACACGACCTGTTTCAGGCGGACCAGATCGCCGACATAGCGTGCCGGATCGCTCTCATCGACGTTCACCGTGAAATCGATCGCCTGCTCGGATGCCCGGCCGAGCCACAAGGCCCGGGTGTCACGGGCGAGGGCGACCGGAGAAAAGGGGCGGGGATCAAGCTCCATCTTGCCCGCTTCGATCTTTGACAGATCCAGAATGTCGTTGAGCAGGCGAAGCAGTATTTTGCCGCTGTCGTCAATCACGCGGACGAAATCGGCTTGTTCTTCGTCCAGCTCGGTCGTCATCAGCAATTGCGCGACGCCGAGGACGCCGTTGAGCGGGGTGCGTATCTCGTGGCTCATGGTGGCCAGGAAATCGGACTTCGCCTTGGACGCCGCCAGCGCTTCAATCCGCGCCCGGCCGAGCTGTTCCGCAAGGGCGGAGAGTTTGTGATTTCGCTCGGCGCTTTCGCGCGCCATCATCCGGAACAGGGCGAGCGTCGTGCCGACGCCGAAATAGGCGTCGTTATGCATCACGATAAAGCCGTCCATCAGCGCGCTGGCGCTGTTACGGACGATCAGGGTATTGAGCTCGTTGACCGGGGTCGTGGCGTCCACGATGAGCGGGGTCTTGTTCATCATGAAGGTGATCGGGCGCCGACCGAACAGGGCGCGGCCATGGCGGTCGGCCATGCGCAGGAAAAACTGGTCGCGCGAGACCAGACCGACCGGCCGACCGTCCTGCACGACGGCGATGACCAGCAGGTTCTCGTCCTCGGACAGGTAATTATAGACCTCTTCGCCGGTCACATCCGGTGCCAAGACCGGCGCGTCCACGACGACATCGCGAACCAATCGACTCATTTTCGGAACCCTTGCTCAAAACGGATCGCAACCGGCAGACAGGCCGGGAAATGACGCCTGAAAAATCGCCGGTCCGGCTTTCAATTCCTTGAACAAACAGGGAGTTTCACCAAAACTTCATGGAAGTTTCACGAACCAGCGCTGTGCGCGACGACCCAGTCGAGGAAGCTCGCCGAGCTGGCTGAGGCGTCTACAGGCAGGGCAAGAATGGCGGGTTCGTCATGGGGATGAAGGGCCAGCAGCCGTTCGCGCAGGGCCGGGGCGCCCGCGATTGAGGTCTTGAACAGGGCGACGCATTCCTGTCCGGTCTCGATCTCGCCCTGCCAGCGATAAACGCTCGTCATGCCGGGCAGGATGTTGGCGCAGGCGCACAGGCCCTCCTCGACCACGCGCGCGGCGGCTTGGCCGGCGGTGTCGGCATTGGGCCAGCATGTGTAAATCAGGCAAACGCCCTGCATGGTCAAAATTCTCCCCTTCGGTATATAAGCGCCGCATGAGCGATACCTCCAGCCCTGTTCCTGCCGAGCGATCGGCCCTTGTCCTGTTTTCCGGTGGCCAGGACTCCGCGACCTGTCTCGCCTGGGCGCTCGACCGTTATGATCGCGTCGAGACGGTCGGCTTTGATTACGGCCAGCGACACCATGTCGAGATGCAGGCGCGCGAGCGGATCCGCGGCGGCATGGCGACCGCCTTGCCGGACGCCACCGCACGGCTGGGTGAGGATTTCGTCATCGACCTGTCGGGCTATGGCGCGATCGCCGAGAGCGCCCTGACAGCGGATCGCGCCATCGAGATGGAGGCCAGCGGCCTGCCCAGCACATTTGTTCCCGGCCGCAATCTCGTCTTCCTTACGGTCGCCTCCGCCCTGGCCTATCGCCGCGGGCATGGTGTTCTGGTCGGCGGCATGTGTGAGACTGATTATTCCGGTTATCCCGACTGCCGACGCGAGACGATTGACGCGATGCAAACAACGCTCGCCCTCGGCCTCGCCACGCCTCTTGAGATCGCCACACCCCTGATGCAGCTCGACAAGGCGCAGACCTGGGCGCTCGCGGAACGGCTTGGTGGGCGGGCGCTGACAGCATTGATCGAGGAAGACAGTCACACCTGTTATCGCGGCGAACGCGGTGAGCGTCATTCTTGGGGCTATGGCTGTGGACATTGCCCTGCTTGCGAGCTGCGCGCGCGCGGTCACGCGGCCTGGAAAGCGTCGTTGCCAGCATGACCTATTCCGTCAAGGAACGCTTTCTCACCGTGCAGGGCGAGGGCGCCCAGGCGGGCCGCCCAGCGGTCTTCCTGCGCTTTGCCGGCTGCAATCTGTGGAGCGGTCGCGAACAGGACCGGCACAAGGCGGTCTGCAATTTCTGCGACACGGATTTCGTCGGCATGGACGGGCCCGGTGGCGGCCGGTTCAAGACCGCCGAAGCGCTGGTCGAAGCCGTTGCCGAGTTGTGGCCGGGTGGCGGCGCTCCGCTTGTCGTGTGCACCGGCGGTGAGCCGCTGCTGCAGCTTGATACGCCCTTGATCGACGCCTTGCATGCACGCGGTTTCGAGATCGCGGTGGAAACCAATGGCACGGTGAAGGCGCCCGACGGGATCGACTGGATCACGGTCAGCCCGAAGGGCAAGGCTCCGGTGGTCCAGACCTCCGGTCACGAGCTCAAGCTCGTCTATCCGCAGCCGGAGCTCGATCCGACGGCGTTTGAAGCGTGGGACTTCAAGCGCTTCTCCCTGCAGCCGATGGACGGGCCGCAGATGATGGAGAATGCCCAGGCCGCGTTTGACTACTGCCTGGCGCATCCGAAATGGTCCTTGTCACTGCAGACCCATAAATGGATCGGCGCACCCTGATGACCGGCCCGTCCCGCGCTCAGCTGCGCGGCATGGGTGCGACGCCGAGACTGCTCGCCAGGGCACCGGCAAACTGGTCGAAGGCCTGCCGGGTGTCGGTCCACACGCCATAGCCATCGCCGGCACCGCTGTCGGGATTGAACCAGACATAGTTGAAGGTCGCGATCAGGGTGCCGTCTGCATCGCGCAGTACGGCGCTGAGCGCGGCGCCGCCATCGGCGTGGGACGTATAGTGGGCACCGGCCATGTCCTGGATCTGCTGCATGGTCGGTCGGTTCGGAACCACATCCAGAATGGTGACCGTCAGGACCGTTTCACGAGCGGCCACACCATGCCAGTTGGCGTCGATGAGCGCCCGTTCCAGATCGTCACGCAGATAGCCGGACAGGCGGGCGAGTTCCGCTTCGCCGAGACTGGTCGCCTTGCTTCGGACGAGATCGGAAAACCCGATCAATCCGATTTCGATGGATCCGCCCGCCTCGCTGCGGTAGTCGGCCCGGAAGCTGGAATCGTCCCGGGCTTCAACGGGTGGAGCAAGGCAACACAACGCAAGTACACAAACGAGAGTACGCATGTCGGTCTCTCCTGGGTTCATGTCCCCCCTGCGATAGGGCCAGCGTATCACATCCGCGTGATCGCGAGCAGGGGGCACGCGCGTAAATCCATGCTGCAGGACAATAAAAAAACGGACGCACCTGCGAAGGCGCGTCCGTTGATGTCAGTCCACAGATGCGGATCAGGAGCCGGTGTCAGCCCGTTCGTCGAGGCTGTCGGAGACCTGGTCTGCAAAGCGCGAGAAGGTGCGCCGGGCATCGGTCCATTGGGCATGGCCCACGACGTCCCGGATATTCCAGCTGCGCCAGCCATAGCTGTAAGTTTCAAGGATTTCGCCGTCGGCGGAAACCAGTTGGGCTTCGACATCGGCACCGCCGATCGACACGGAAGAGTGGTGCAGGGCGCGGGCGCCGCTCATCTGCTCCATGGTCGGCCGGTTGGGCTGGGCGTCGAGAATCGTGGCGTTCAGCACATGGCCGCCATCGCCGAGTTGGTCAGCGAGTTCGCGCTCCAGTGCGTCGCGCAGATATCCGGCCAGCCGATCCAGTTCGCGCTCACCAAAATCTTCTGCATGTTCAATAAGTTCTGGTCCGTAGGCGATTTCACCGATCGCCACGGGCTGATCTGCCAGCGACGGGGTGGACAAGGCACCCAGTGCCAGAATGGCCGTCATTGTGCGCAACATTTCGCGCCTCCCTGATACGTCTACAAGCAGTCCCTCACGGACAATGTAGCAGACTCAGGCAGGGGTTGAGAAGGACCGACGCAACACGATCCCGTGTCGATCAGCGCCGGGTCATTCTAGTGGTCATGGTCGTGATCATCGTCGCCATCACCGGGGGTGACCACGTCGATGGCGGCGCCGCCGACGGCACCGGCGGTGCGAACGGCGGCGCCGGCCGTGCCGACGGCGACATCGGTCGCCAGCGCGGCAGCGCCGATGACGAGGCAGCCGGACAGGGCCGGTGCGAGACCGAGGATGGCGATAAGGGTCAGGATGCGGCGCATGGTGATCTCCGGTGCGTGTTCACCCTGTCATGCCCGACAAGGCCTTTCCGCATGGTGAATGCGGGCCCGTCAGAATCAACGGCCTTCGCGCCACCAGCCCAAGCCGAGCATCGTCGTGATCAACAGGACCAGCAGCAGGCCCGGCAGCAGCGGGATGCGGGTCGAGGCGCGCACGACATAGCGCTCATTGCGTTGCAGGCCCAGCCAGGACCGGCCGGACTGGTCGGCCGTGGCCCGGGTGCGGCGCAGATTGGGCAGATTGGCACCGGGACCGTCGCCGATAGCAAACAGGCCGCCGCCGGTCGCGTCGACAAAGGGGTCGAGTATGGCGTCGGTCGGCCGCATGTCGGCATATTCCAGCGGGTTGATCGGACCCAGCGCGGCGACGGTTGTCAGATCACCGGAGCGCAGGCGCACAAGGCCTGACCCGGACGCCGGCAGGCGGGCCGCGAAATGGCCGGGTTCGGCCTCGTCCTCGGTCATCGTGACCACGTCCTGGCGCCCGTCCGGCCAGGTCAGCTGCAGCGGCGGCGGTGTGTCGGCCAGCGTGACGCGCTCGACCCGCAATTCACCGTCGGTGGCAAAGGCGGTCAGGCGCTCCTCGTCAAGCTCCGGTTCGCGCATCAGCCAGTGGGCGACGCGACGGAACATTTCCGCATAGGGGCCACCGCCCTCAAAGCCGCGCGACCACAGCCAGGTCTGGTCCGACATCACGATGGCAGCGCGGCCTTCGCCGGCGCGCTGCACGACCAGAAGCGGATCGCCGTCCGGTGTTTCGAGCAGGGTTTCACCACCCAGCGCCGTGCCATGGATATGGCGCAGCCAGCGACCCCATTGCGGTGTCTCGCCGCCGCCGGCCAGTCCGGCCGTGACCGGGTGGCGCAGACCGGTATCGGTCGGCTCCGGTGTGAAGGGCGCGTCGGTGATATAACCGGTCGGTCGCACAGGCAGCACAGCGGCCAGCGGCGTGCGGTAGAGGCTCGGCGGTCCGGCAAAGGGTGGCCCGGCAGTAACCAGCAGCGCGCCGCCATTTTCCACATAACGGGCGATATAGTCGAAATAGAGCGGCGGCATGATGTTGCGACGGCGATAGCGGTCGAAGATCACCAGGTCGAATTCGCTCAGGCGTTCAACGAAGAGCTCCTGGACCGGAAAGCCGATCAGGGCCAGTTCATCGACCGGGGTCGAGTCGCGCCGGTCCGGCGGCCGCAGAATGGTGAAGTGAACCAGATCGACCGAGGGGTCGGATTTGAGCAGGTCGCGCCAGGCGCGGGCGCCATTGTGCGGCTCGCCGGTCACCAGCAGCACCCGCAGCCGGTCGCGGACACCGGACACTGAAACGGCGGCCCGGTTATTGATCAGCGACAATTCCTGCCGACCCGCCTCGACTTCGGCCTCGATGACATTCTGGCCGCGACGTTCGACCGGCACTTCGACCCGGGTCGAGCGGCCGATCGGGATCGGGTGGATCTGCGGCTCGCCGCCCTCGAAGCGGAAGGCGACATTGGCCGTGCCCTGCATGGCGTCATCCTCGACGCGGATCACGAAGGAGACGGTCTGTCCGACAATGCCGTAGCGCGGCGCTTCCTCGATCACGAGGCGGCGGTCGCCGGCGGCGCGGTCACCGGTCATGACATGGTGGATCGGGGCGTCGACATTGAGCGCATCGGCGTCCAGCGGCGCGTCGTGAACCTGGCCATCGGTGACCAGGACGACACCGGCCAGCCGGTCCGGCGGGGCCGAGGCGAGGGCGGCATTGACGCCGTCAAACAGCATCGTGCCGTCGGCGGTTTCACCGGCCTCGACCTCGATCAGGTCGAGCAGCGGGTCGTTCTCGGCTTCGCGGCGCAGGGCGTCTGCCATTTCGCCGGCGGCTTCGCGCCGCCCACCGACGGTCATCGAGGCCGAGGTGTCGGTAACCAGTACGGCGACATCCGGCAGCGGGTCGCGCTCTTCCTCGACCAGTGAGGGATTGGCCAGCACCAGCGCGATCAGGGCCACGCCTAGCGTGCGCCAGATCCAGCCGGACAGTTTTTGCAGGCCGCCGGCGGCAATCGCCAACAGGGCAATACCGGCCAGCCCGCCAATTACCGACCAGGGCAGGAGCGGGGCAAAGTCGAGCGCCGACACGGTGGCGCTCAGGGGCAGGCCTTGCGACACACTCATTGGCCCAGCCTTTCCAGGATGTCCGGCACGTGGACCTGGTCCGCCTTGTAGTTTCCGGTCAGGGCATACATGGCGATATTGACGCCGAAGCGGATAGCCAGCTCGCGCTGTCGCTCGCCGCCTTCAATCGGGGCTGCCGCGCCGCCGCCCTCGCCGCGCGACCAAGCGGTCGCCCAGTCATGCGAGCCGATGATCACGCCGGACGTGCCGTCACGCGAGGCCCCGTCCGGATTGGCTTCAACCCAGACCGGCGATCCGGAATAACGACCGGGGAATTCCTGCAGCAGGTAGAAGGCCCGCGTCAGCACATGGTCGCCGGGAATTTGGGACAGGGCCGGCACGTCGATGCTGTCGAGCACATTGACGAGGCCGGGATGCGGGGCGCCGGCGCGCAGCATGGCGATGTCGGCGTCCTGGGTGTCAAAGACGATCAATCCGCCAGCGGCCAGATAGGCGGCGACCCGGCGCGAGGCGGCATCGCTCAGCGGGGCGGCGTCACGCGTGACCGGCCAGTAGAGCAGCGGGAAGAAGATCAGCTCGTCGGTGTTCACATTCACCGCCAGCGGTGGTTCCGGTTCCATGGCGCTGCGTCGGAATATTTCCTGCGACAGGCCGGTCAGCCCGGCCCGGCTGCGATTGTCGATCGTGGTGTCACCGGTGGTCACATAGCCAAAGCGCAAGGTGAGCGCGGCCTGCATCATCTCATCGCTCAGCTCGACGCGTTGCGAGATGGAGGGTGCATCCTGGGCGTCGGCGGCCGGGGTCATCAGCGGTGTCAGGCCCAGCGCGAGCACAGCTGCCGCAGTCGCACCGCCGAGGCGCACAGGCAGGCGGCCGGCCAGGCCGAGGGCGATCACCACGTCCAGCATCAGCATGATCAGGGTGGCGGCCAACAGCAGCGCGTCGAAATGGCGGGCGCGGGGACCGTCCAGTCCGGCAAAGCTGGCACCGGGAAGGTCGCGGGGCAGGGGATCCATGCGGGTATCAGGTCCGACGATATTGAGGGCGCTGGCCGCCGATCCGAGCCGGTAGAGGCCGGGCGGTGCGACGGGGGACGCCGGGGTGGTGTCAAAATTCGCAGCTGGCACAGGACGGGCGCTGACCGGTGCCGCGACCAGCTGGCCGCTGGCATCCAGCGCCCGGTCAAGCACCCAGGCGCCATTGCCGGGAACCGAAGCCGTGCCGCCCTGGGCGAGGCCCATCAGACGCTGCAGCATGCGCGGGAAAAGACCGGACAGGGGCAGGTCGGACCAGTCCGGGCTGGCGGTGACATGGAACAGCACGATCCAGCCGCGGGCCCGCCGTTCGGCGGTGACCAGCGGCGTGCCGTCCTCCAGTCGCGCCCAGACGCGGTCCGGCGTGGCGCTGCCCGGCTGGGCCAGGACCTGGCGGTCGATGGTGGCGGTGCTGTCGGCCGGCAGGCCGGCGAAGGGCGAGGTGTCGGGGAAGGCGGCAATGCGTTGCGGTTCGTCCCAGTTCAGCGAGCCGCCGAACAGGCGGCCGCCCTCACGCAGGATGACCGGCAACAGATCATCGCCCTGGGCCGCGAGGCGTGGTCCGGCAAAACGGATCAACACGCCGCCCTCATTGACGAAATCGGCAATCCGGACGTCATCGGACCGCGCATTGTCGGTCATCACCAGGACCGAGATATCCTCGGCCAGCAGGGCGTCGAGGTCGCCATTGATCAGTTGGGCATGCGGACCCAGCGCACTGCGCACATAGTGCAAATCGGACAGGAGCGGCTGGCCCTCATCGCTTTCCAGCGTGATCAGGCCGACCCGCGGTCTTTGCCATTGATCCCCCAGCAAGCGGACCGAGGCCGCGGACGTGGTGCCATCAAGGCGCAGGCTGGCGATACGATTGCGTAGGTCGAGCGGCAAAGCGATATCGGCCGAGGCGAGACCGGCGCCGGCGTCGAAGCTGAGATCCCGGCGCGCAATGGCACGACCATCGCTGCCCAGGGCTGTCACGGCAACCGTCCGCGGAAAGTCACGGCCGGCGCGCAGGACCGAAATGGTCAGCCCGTCGGCGGCCGGTTCCGGCGCGGCAAGGGCAAGCGGCGCGCGGCCGGCATCGGGTTCGATCACGGTGATGTCGCCCAGACCGTCGAGCATGCGGGCCAGTTCGGCGGCGTCGCGGCTGTCGACCCCGTCGCTGAGCCAGGTCACCGCCATGGCGCCATCCAGCGTACCATTGTTGCGAGCCGTGCCGATGCGTTCGGCCGTGGCGGCACGATCCGCCGGCCAGGGTTGTGGTTCGACACTGTCCAGCCGGCGGCGGGCCTCATCGGCATTGCCAAGACGCAGGGCCGGCAGGGCCTGTCCGGTCGGTGCTGTGGTGACCAGGGCCACCGCGCGACCGTCGCGCTCGGCGTCACCGATCAGGCGTTCGGCTTCCTGGCGCATGTCATTCCAGGCGGCGGCACTGGCCCAGCCGGTATCCATCACGATGAGGGCCGGACGGGTCTCTTCCTCGACACTCGGCGGCGTCCAGACGGGACGGGCGAGGGCGATGATGATCAGGGCGGCGATCAGCAGTCGGAACAGGATCAGCCACCACGGCGCATGCTGCGGTGTTTCGGCATCATCCGGCGCACCCAGCAACAGGCGCAGCGGCGGGAAGATGGCGCGTTTGG
Source organism: Maricaulis sp. W15 (assembly GCF_001924955.1). Taxonomy (NCBI): domain Bacteria; kingdom Pseudomonadati; phylum Pseudomonadota; class Alphaproteobacteria; order Maricaulales; family Maricaulaceae; genus Maricaulis; species Maricaulis sp. W15. Next base: position 28,354 of record NZ_LQXG01000006.1, read on the forward strand.
GCGCTGGCGGGGTGGCCCGCAGTAGCAGCCACAGGACCGGCAGCGCGACGAGGCCGGCCAGTGCCAGCGGGGCGCCAAAGGAAAGGGGGCCAAGGGCAAACATCAGGTCAGACATCCCTCGCAAGGGCGCGGAAAAGGGCGAGTACGGCGCTGGTTGCCGGCCGGTCGGTGCGGTGGGTCACCAGGGTCCAGCCATATTGGCGGGCGAGATCGGCAAGGCGTTCGCCATGCTCGGCCCAGCGTTGGCGATAGGCCGCGCGGGCTTCCTCGGCGCGACCGAAGAGCAGGCTGGCGCCACCGCCGGGGTGTTCGAAACGGGTGCGGCCGGCATAGGGGAAGTCTTCCTCGGCCGGGTCGATCACCCGCAGCAGCACGCCTTGGGCTTCCATGGCGGCAAAGCGTGACAGGCGGGCAGCCCAGGTCTCGATCGGATCAAGGAAATCGCTGGCCAGCACGACGCGGCCATAGCGCGACATGTTCGGCGCTTCCACCGAGGCGGCATCGCCGGGACCGAGTGCCAGCCGGCGCGAGGCGCGCTCCAGGCCCAAAGCGCCGGTGCGGGCAATTGCCGATTCGCCGAGTACCGAGACCCGTTCACCGCCCTGGGTCAGCAGGGCTGCGACGGCGATCTGGCAGACCGCGGCGCGGTCGATCTTGGCGCCGTGATTGCGGCTGGAGCTGTAGCGCATCGAGGCCGAGCCATCGCGCCACAGCCAGATCGTATTGGCCGCTTCCCATTCATTCTGACGCACGAAAAGCTGGTCCGAGCGCGCCGACTGGCGCCAGTCGATGGCCTGGCGTCCGTCTTCGGGGCGGTGGTGGCGGTATTGCCAGAACGTCTCGCCAATGCCCGAGCGGCGGCGTCCGTGCACACCTTGGGCAACCGTCGCGGCAATGCGATCGGCCTCGGCGAGGAGCGCTGGCAGGCTGGCGGCCGCGTCCTCGCCTTCATGGCGCAGCGAGACGACACGCGCCTCATCCTGGCGATTGCCACCCTGGCTCATGATCAGGCCGCCCGGTCAGCGAGGGACTTGATGAGGCCTTCCAGTGTGTGACCGTCGGCGCGAGCCGCGAAGGACAGGGCCATGCGGTGTTTCAGGACCGGTTCGGCCAGGGCCGCGACATCTTCGGTCGACGGGGCGAGGCGGCCCTGAAGGAGCGCGCGGGCGCGGCAGGCCAGCATCAGCGCCTGGCCGGCGCGCGGGCCGGGACCCCAGGACACGCCTTCGCGAACTTCCGGCACGTCGGAATCTTCCGGGCGGGCAAGGCGCAGCAGGTCGAGAATGGATTCCAGTACCCGTTCGCCAACCGGTAGACGGCGCACCAGGGCCTGGAGTTTGAGGATCTCCGCAGCGTCGAGCACCGAGATCGATTCGGCGGTGACGGCGCCGGTGGTCGCCAGCAGCACGGCGCGTTCGGCATCGCGGGACGGGTAGGGCACGTCGACGCGCAGCAGGAAGCGGTCGAGCTGGGCTTCGGGCAGTGGATAGGTGCCTTCCTGCTCGATCGGGTTCTGGGTTGCCAGCACGTGGAAAGGCTTGGGCAGGTCGTGACGTTCGCCGGCGATGGTGACATGGCCTTCCTGCATGGCTTGCAGCAGGGCGGCCTGGGTGCGCGGGCTGGCGCGGTTGATCTCGTCGGCCATCAGCAGGCGACAGAAGACCGGGCCGGGCAGGAAGCGGAAATGACGTTTGCCGTCATCGCCTTCCTCAAGCATTTCCGAGCCGAGAATGTCGGCCGGCATCAAATCCGGCGTGAACTGGATGCGCTTGGTGTCGATCCCGGTCGCTACGGCGATGGTTTCCACCAGGCGGGTCTTGGCCAGGCCCGGTGCGCCGACGAGCAGGGTGTGACCGCCCGACAGCATGGCGGTGAGGCAAAGCTCGACCTCGTTTTCCAGCCCGTAAATCACGCGGCCGATCGACTCCTTGACCGCCTTGAGGCGATCCGTCGCGGCGTCAGCTTCAGCGATCAGCTCTGCTGCGGGTTCATTCATCTCGGTCATCGTCCTACATTCCTCCGCGATACAAGTGATCTATAAAGCCAATTGGCGTGACGCAGCATGGCGTTGCGCAGATAAGGTGTCCATGCCCGCAGCAACGCAAAACCGTGATCCAATGCAGTCCCTGCTCAAAGCCGCCCGCGAAGCGGGAAGCGGCCTGCCGCCGGTCGAGCGCTGGCATCCCACGTATTGCGGCGAGATGGACCTCGTCATCAAGCGGGACGGGTCGTGGTGGCATGAGGGAACGCGCATCACGCGCGACCGTCTGATACGCCTGTTTGCCACAATCTTGCGGAAAGATGACGACGGCATTCATTATCTTGTGACGCCGGTTGAGAAAATCGGTATCGGGGTCGAGGTCGCGCCCTTCCTGGCCGTGCGAGTCGATGCCGTCGGTGAAGGCCGTGACCAGTCGCTGGTTTTTCACACCAATATGGACGAACTGACCGAGGCCGGTCCCGACCATCCGATTTCGGTGACGGTCGAGGCGGGCACAGGCGAGCCGACGCCCCTCGTTCATGTCCGCGGCAATCTGCAGGCCCTGATGACGCGACCTGTCTTTTATGAATTGGCGGAATTGGCGGTCGAGCATGACGGCGTCACCGGCGTCTGGAGCGGCGGCGAATTCTTCGCCCTCGGCGCGTGAGCCCGTGACCGCCGCGCCTCAAACCGCTGCGCTGCTGGACCGTTTGCGCGAGCGGCTCGATCCGGTCGAGGGTCCGACCGGACTGCCGCGTTTCGGTGATGCTGATCTCAATGGCGGGGCTGCCGGCGTGCCCGCCACCTTTGCCGATGTCGAAATCCGTACCGCTGCCGTGGTCGCACCGCTCATCCTGCATGATGGCCCGCCGCGTCTGCTTCTGACCGAGCGGGCCTCGCACCTGCCACGTCACGCCGGTCAGGTTGCCTTTCCCGGTGGCCGTATCGACGATAATGGCGAGACCGCAGCCCAGGCGGCTGTGCGTGAGCTGGAGGAGGAAGTCGGCATCTCGCCGGCCCATGTCGAGCTGATCGGCCGCTTCGACGCCTATGCCACCGTGACCGGCTATCATGTCACGCCCTTTGTCGGGGTGATCAAGCCGGGCTATGTGGTCCGCCCTGATCCGGGCGAAGTGGCCGATGTCTTTGAAACGCCGTTCGATTTCCTGATGGACCCGGCCAATCATCAGCGTCAGTCGCGCGAATGGCAGGGGCATGTCCGGCATTTCTATGCGATGCCGTGGCAAGGTCGCTATATCTGGGGGGCGACAGCAGGCATGCTGAAATCCCTGCACGATCGGCTATATGGTTGAAACATGATCCGCATCACGCTCATCGAAATCGCCTCCTTCCTGCTGCCCTTCGCGCTCTTCCTGTTGTGGCAACGCTTGTCATCGCGGGTGCCGGATGCGGGGCGGTTACCGACCCTGCGGTTGGCGGCGGCCGGGGCCGGGCTGGCCGTGCTGATGATGCTGGTGATGGTCTTCGTCGATGCCCGCAATGCCGGTCATGCCGGTGATCGCTATGTGCCGCCGCAAAGCGTGGACGGTCGCATCATTCCCGGCCATTTCGTGCCCGCTGGCGAGGACGAGACCGACGAGGACGAGACCAGCGACGAACCGACCGGTGACGAGAGCGGGACTGACGATCCGCAATGACCGCGCTGACGCTTGATCCGGCGCAGCATGGCTGGATGACCGCGCCGGCCACGCGCAAGGTGATGACCGCGCTCGAGGCGGCCTGTCCCGGTGGTGCGCGCTTTGTCGGCGGCTGTGTGCGCAATGCGCTGCTCGGCGAGCCGGTCGCCGATATCGACATTGCCACCCGGCTCGACCCTGACGCGGTGATTGCAGCCGCTCGCGCTGCCGGCCTCAAACCGGTTCCGACCGGCAAGGCGCATGGCACGATCACGGTGGTCGCCGACGGCCAGCCCTTCGAGGTCACCAGCCTGCGCAAGGATGTGGCCACCGATGGCCGCCGCGCCGTGGTCAGCTTCACCCAGGACTGGGCCGAGGATGCGCGTCGCCGCGACTTTCGTCTCAACGCCCTCTACGCCGATACTGCCGGTGTGGTCCATGACCCGACCGGCGGGCTCGCCGACCTTGCCGAACGACGCTTCGTCTTCGTCGGTGATGCCGAAACGCGGATCCGCGAGGACTATTTGCGAATCCTGCGCCTTTTTCGCTTCCAGGCCTGGTATGGCGGCGGTGAAGTTGACCCGACGGCACTTGCTGCGGTCAGAAAACACGTCGCCGGCGTTCATAAATTATCCGCCGAACGGGTCTGGATGGAGCTGAAAAAACTGCTGGCAGCGCCTGATCCGCGCTCGGCCGTTAAGCTGATGCGCGATTTCGGCCTACTGGAAATGATGCTCGGAGTGAACGGATCATTAAGAGTCCTGAGCGGTATCATTGCGCAAGATGTAGAATACGGATTAGCGCCCGATTCGATGCTGAGATTTGCGGCGCTCGCCGATGGCGGACCGGAAAGGATCAAGACCATGGCAGCCAAGTTGAAAATGTCGAACGCGGAAACCCGTCGTCTCGAAGGAGCGGTCAATCCGGCCGCCCGCGAGGATGTTCGCAAGGCCTGGTCGGACAGTGCCGCCGCCGAGCGCGCGATCATGACATTGGGCGCCCGTGCCTTTGAAGACCAGGTCCGGCTCGAAGCCGCTGGCGAGGTGGCCCCGCCGCCGCGGGACTGGACCCTGCTGGCGCAATTCGCCCGTGAATGGAAAGAGCCGGACTTCCCGGTCAAGGGCGGCGATCTCATCCTGCTCGGCTATGAGCCCGGCCCGATGCTCGGCGACGCGCTGGACGAGCTCAAGGCGATCTGGATCGCCGAACGCTTTGAGCCGACCCGGGAAGAGCTGATCGCCAAGCTGACCAAGCACTAGGCGCGCCGTTCGTCGTCGAGACAGACAAAAGCCCCGGCCTCACCGCCGGGGCTTTTTCTTGGTCTGAACTGAACCCGGTCAGACATCCAGACCCAGATACATGGCTGTGAAGCCGAGCGTGTCGACGGCGCCATGGGCGAGGATGTTGGGCCAGAGATTGCGCTTGTTGGCGAGATAGAGCGCGCCGAGGGCGAGGCCGATCAGCCCGGTCACCACAAACCCCCGGAAGCCCTGGTAGTAGGCGTGCACGGCGCCGAAAATGAGGGCCGGGATCAGGATGGCGACGAGACTGGCCCAGCGCGCATCCGGCAGGAACTGACCGACCCGGTTGATCAGATAGCCGCGAAAGAAGATCTCCTCGCCAAAGGCGGCACTGGTCCAGATGATGGCGAGCCACAGCAGGTAGACCGGCAGATTGCCCTCGACATTGCCCCAGCGGGCCTCAACGCCTTCGGGCGTTTCCTCGACACTCCACAGCCCCACCGCATCGCCCAGATAGGCTGTACCGGCGCCGATGGCGATGATGGCAATCACGCCCAGAAGGGCTTGTGGCAGGATCAACGGGCCGGACCACCAGCGGCGCAGCTTGCGAAAGCCGAAATTCGCCCAGCTCTCCTTTCGCGCGGCACTGATCACGGCGATGGTGGTGATGGTGCAGGCCATCGAGAAGGGGCCGGCGAAACGCCAGTCGACCTGGTCGAACAACGCCTTCGAGCCGGCCATCACGATCGCGACGATGGCGAGTTCGATGAGCAGCGCGATCCGGCTGCGATGAGGCGGGGTGAGGGGCATGGATGTTTCCTTCAACGCGACCGCCCGGTTGGCGGTCAGTGAAGGACAGGATGTCGAACCGGCGAGCGCGGGTCTTGTACGATCGTGCGGGCGAACTGGCCGGGCGTAATGCCATAGGCGGCCTTGAAGTGGTGGCTCATATGGGCTTGGTCGACAAAGCCGGCTTGGTGCGCTGCATCGGCCAACCGGTCGCCACCGGCGATGGCTTGGCGGACCTGGTCGAGGCGGCGCTGGGTCAGGTATCGCGCCGGGCTGGTGCCGCGCAGGGTCCGGAAGTCGCGGCTCAACTGCCAGCGGTCCAGACCGGTCAGACGTTCCAGCTCGTCCAGTGACACGCCGCGGGCGCTGTGGGCGCGGATATGATCGCAGGCGGCCTCGACCACTGCGCGGCTGACCGGGCTTGCAATGATCGGTGCATCGCTGAGGCGGTCCAGCGCCAACGCCAGATCGATGAGGGCGCTCTCATGCTCGACGGCATCGGCCTGCGGTGGCAGATCCAGCATGGCACGGACCGCATTGATCAGGGCCGGGTCGCGACTGACCCCGCCGGGCAGGAAGGGCAGTCCGCCGCCGGGCCGGTATTGCGAGAGCGCTTCCGGCAGGAGGCTCAGACCGGCATAGCCGAAACCGCCTTCAGCGCCTGGGCGGCCGTCATGCAACTCATCGGGATGCAGGACGACGACGGCGCCGGGCCGCGAGCGCCGCGTCGAGCCGCGATAGTCGAAATCCTGCACCCCGCGTGTGGTGAGCGCGAAGACATAGCTGTCATGACGATGCGGCGCGAAGGCTGTCGCGACGATATTGGCGTGAAAGCGCTGGTAGGGCAGGGAAATCTGGGTCTCTGGCACGACGGGTTCGCCTCTTGGGTTCACCCGTTTGATGCGGCCCGATCCGCTATTGGATGCGGGCGGGCTGTTATCAACCCTGGCGTCCGGTCAGACCGCAAGGCCGGACGTGGCCTGATAGGCTTGGTTGGCCCGTTGCGAGGTCCCGGCCCCGTCAGCCGTGCCGCCCAGCGCGTCGCGGATGCGTTGCTGGATTTCCATCTCGATGCGCTCGCGCTCTTCCTCGGGCAGGGCGGCCAGTGAGTCTTCACTCAGACCTTCCTGCTCCAGATATTGTGCCCGGATGCGCTCTGCCGGTGTCATATTGGCCCAGCGCAGGAATTCCGAGACGGCGGCGGACTCCTCGGTCGACAAGGCCTTGGAGGTCGGTTCGGTTTGCGATGAGCCCGGGCTTGCGGTGCTGTTGGCAGTGGTCCCGGCTGCCGGATACTGGCTCGTGGCGGTCGTGGCTGTCCGAACCTCTTCGGTGCGCGCAGTTTCGGGGCGGGATGTCACGGTGAGAAACGGGCTCACAGCCGTCGGGCCGATACCGGAAACACTCATTGTCTGACGCCTTGCTACAAACTCACCGCCAGGAGTTTGCAACCCGGATGCCAGCTCAACTTGCTGAGGTCGCCTGCTATTTCGTGATGTGTCCGGGCGGGCTCCAGGCGGTATTTGCCCGGGGGCTCAGCCTTGCCGGGCAGGAATTTCCCGGCCCGTCCGGCTTACGGCCACTTCGCTTCCGGCGGCATGGACGACAGGATCGATTTCACATTGCCGCCGGTCTCGAGGCCGAATTTGGTGCCCCGGTCGTGCAACAGGTTGAACTCGGCATAGCGGCCGCGGCGGATCAGCTGTTCCTCGCGATCCTCCGCCGTCCAGCTCTCGCCCATGCGGCGACGGACAATCTTCGGATAGATGTCGAGGAAGGCGAGGCCGACATCGCGGGTGAAGGCGAAATCGGTGTCCCAGTCGCCGGTATTGTGGCGGTCGTAGAATATGCCGCCAATGCCGCGCGGCTCGTCACGATGCGGCAGGTAGAAATATTCGTCGCACCACTTTTTGAAGCGGGCATGGAAATCCTCGCCATGCTTGTCGCAGGCGGCCTGGCAGGCGGCGTGGAAATCGACGGCGTCCGGATGGTCCTGGGTGCGGGCGCGATCAAGCACCGGGGTCAGGTCCATGCCGCCGCCAAACCACCACTCGGTCGTGGTGATGAAACGGGTATTCATATGCACGGCCGGCACTTTGGGTGACCACATATGGGCGATCAGCGAGACGCCGGTGGCGTAGAAGCGCGGGTCCTCGGCGGCGCCGGGAATCTGCTGGCGGAATTGCTCGGAGAACTCGCCCTTCACGGCCGAGACATGCACGCCGACCTTCTCGAACAGGCGACCGCGCATGATCGCCATCGTGCCGCCGCCTTCATCGGCAGACCCGTCACCGCGGCGCCAGTCTTCGCGCTCGAATGTGCCGGGGTCACGCGGGTAGAGCGCGTCCGGCGCCTCGCGCTCGAGGGCCTCAAACTCGCCGCAGATCTGGTCGCGCAGCCCCTCGAACCAGGCCTTGGCCGATTCGCGTTGGATGTCGGAGGCTGCGGCGGCGGGGGAGGTGGTATTCGTCATGCCGCGATGTTTAGCGCCTTGGCGGGTGAGGGCAAGTGAACGGGGTGTCGCAGGGGGGCGAGAAGCGTTCGGCCTGCCTGTGGATACCAAGTCTGAGAGGACGTATGCTCGTCTGTGAGGGCGCGTCTGCGCGTACCGGCCCATACATCGCTTGCTGGGATGTCGCCGCATCCGGTTTTCCAGGTCAAGGGCCGCATAGCGGCCGCTCCGCGGTTTTACCCTTGAGCTGGAAAACCGGATGCGGCCTGCTGGCTGTCAAGAGATTTATGGTGCGGTCCGAGCGACGCACCTCCTCCGACCCGAACCGTCGCGCTGGAGGGCGTCCTGCTATTGGCGGGAGGTGAATCGCAGCAGGCGGCTCCTCCCTCGCTTCGCTCGGCCCCCTTCGACCCGAGGCTGCGCCTCGGGCCACTTTCCCCGCTTTGCGGGGGCAGAAGGGGAGTGAGGGTGCCGCTACCTACCCCACCGCAAACTGCCGACTGGCTTCCGCCAGGGCGATTCCCGCGCTCACCGTCACATTCAACGAACGCATCCCGTCGCGAATCGGAATTTTGACGCGACATTCCGCCGCGTCATGAACATCGTCCGGTACCCCGACGCTTTCGCGGCCGAACAGCAGCCGGTCATCGGGTCTGAATGAAAAATTCCACAGCCCTTCCGCACCCTTGGTCGTGAACAGGACGAGGCGGCCGACTGCCGCCTGCGCACTTGCCTGATAGGCGGTCCACGAGGCATGGCGCAGGGGCGTTATGGCGGCCTGGTAGTCCATGGCAGCGCGCCTGATCCCCTTGTCTGTCAGGGGAAAGGCGCAGGGTTCGATGATGTCGAGTTCCGCCCCGAAACAGGCGGCGACTCGCATCGCCGCCCCCAGGTTTTGCGGAATATCCGGTTGAAAAAATACGATCCGCATTCTAAGCCGCGCTGAGACTGGACCCAACTGTCTGCATGCGGCATTGCGCCACCTACTGGTCAGTGCGTCCGGGAGTAGTTTATACCGCGTCAAACCCCGCGCGTGCGGGGACGTCAAGTGTGACGTGGTTTTTCTGGGGCAGGGCCCGCATCCCGCGGTCCCGATTAGATAAGAGAAGAGGTCGGCTCGTGACGGAAGAGAACGGCGCGCCCGGTGCAGACGGTCAGGAACCGTCCCGCCGCGACTTCATCTATATCGCTGCTGGCGGTGTGGCCGCTGTTGGCGGCGGTCTCGTGGCCTGGCCGTTCATCGATCAGATGAACCCCGCAGCGGATACGCTGGCGCTGGGGTCCATCCGCGTTGATGTGTCGACCGTGGCGGTCGGATCGGAGATCACTGTCATGTGGCGCGGTGGACCTGTCTTCATCCGTCACCGCACCGAGGCAGAGATTGCCGAGGCCCGTGCGGTCGAGCTTGGTGCTCTGCCGGACGAGGAAGCCCGCAATGACAATCTGCCGGCCGGCACGCCGGGCACGGATGCCAATCGCGTCCTGCGTCCGGAATTCCTGATCGTGAAGGGCAATTGCACCCATCTGGGCTGTGTGCCGCTGGGTCTGGCTGCCAATACCGGCGATTATGACGGCTGGTACTGCCCCTGCCACGGTTCGCACTACGACACCTCGGCGCGCATCCGCCGCGGCCCGGCACCGGAAAATCTGCCGGTTCCCGACTACTACTTCGAGACCGAGACGACCGTGAAGATCGGTCTGTCGCCTGAAGAAGCTGATAACTCCGGGTGGGCTGTATCATGAGCGGACCTTCGACCTACAATCCGTCGACCGGGATCGAGAAATGGCTCGACGAGCGTCTCCCGATCATCCGCCTCGGCTATGACAGCTTCGTCGACTTCCCGACGCCGCGGAACCTGAACTACTGGTGGACCTTCGGCGGTATCCTCGCCATCTTCCTGATGATCCAGATCGTCTCCGGCATCGTGCTGGCCATGCACTATGTGGCGCACGAGGATTACGCGTTTGAGAGCGTCCAGCGCATCACCCGTGACGTGCCCTTCGGCTGGCTGATCCAGTCGATGCACGCCAATGGCGCCAGCTTCTTCTTCGTGGCGGTCTATCTGCACATGTTCCGGGGCCTGTATTATGGTTCCTACAAGGCGCCGCGCGAGATCCTGTGGATCCTCGGTGTCGTGATCTATCTCCTGATGATGGCCACCGGCTTCATGGGCTATGTCCTGCCCTGGGGGCAGATGTCCTATTGGGGCGCGATGGTGATCACCAACCTCATTGGTGCGCTGCCATTTGTCGGTGAAGCGATCCGTGAATGGTTGTGGGGCGGCTTCTCGGTCGGCCAGGCGACGCTCAACCGCTTCTTCTCGCTGCACTATCTGCTGCCGTTTGTGATTGCCGCCGTCGTCGGTCTGCACATCTGGGCGCTGCATGTGCCGGGCAATGGCAATCCGGTTGGTCTGGAAGTGAAATCCAAGAAGGATACGCTGCCCTTCCACCCGTATTATACGGTCAAGGACGGCTTCGCGATCATCGTCTATCTGATGATCTTCGCGGTCTTCGTCTTCTTCATGCCGAACGTGCTGGGCCATGCCGACAACTTCATCCCGGCCGACCCGCTGGTAACCCCGGCGCACATCGTGCCGGAATGGTATTACCTGCCCTTCTACGCGATCCTGCGCGCGATCGATTTCGGCATCGGTCCGATCGACGCCAAGCTGGGCGGCGTGCTGGCCATGTTCGGTGCCATCGGCATCCTGTTCGTCCTGCCCTGGCTGGACACGTCGAAGGTGCGCTCGATGCGGTATCGGCCGCTGACGCGCTGGTTCTTCATCTTCTTTGTTGTTGCGGCGCTCGGCCTTGGCTGGTGTGGCGCGAAGAACCCCGACGATTTCGTGCTCGGGATCGAAGGCTTCAAATTCATATATCTGGCGAAATTCCTGACCGCCTACTATTTCGGCTACTTCATCGTCATCCTGCCGGTGTTGGGCATCATCGAAAAACCCAAGGAGCGTCCGGCCTCGATCGAAGCCGCGGTTCTTGGAACGGACAAGGCCTGAGGGGAGCGACGATCATGAAGATGACCCGCATTTTCGCCGCCGCCATCGCGGCCCTTGGTTTCGCCGGCAGTGCTGCCGCTCTCGAGGGTGACCAGCACGCGCCGCACGAGCACCACTGGCATCATGACGGCCCGTTCGGCACCTATGACACCAGCGCCGTGCAGCGTGGCTACCAGATCTACCAGGAAGTCTGCGCCTCCTGTCACTCGATGGACCTGATGCGTTTCCGCAATCTGGGACAGCAAGGTGGCCCGTTCGCGTCGGACATGTTCCCGAACCCGAACGACAACCCGATCGTGATGCAGATCGCGGCCAGCTATACGCGCGTCTGGGACCAGGACGAGGTCAATGATGATGGCGATCCGGTCGAACGTTCCGGCCTGCCGTCGGATACCTTTCCGGCGCCCTTCGCCAACCAGCAGATGGCCCGCGCCTCCAATGGCGGTGCCTACCCGCCGGACCTGTCGCTGATCGTCAAGGCCCGGACCGGTGGCGAAAACTACATCTACTCGCTGCTCACCGGCTATGAAGACGCACCGGAAGACAGCCATCTCGCGGCCGGCCAGTACTACAATCCCTACTTCGCCGGTGGCGCCATCGCCATGGCACCGCCGCTCGCCGAGGGCATTGTCGAATACGCGGACGGCACGGAAGCCACGGTCGAGCAGATGGCCGAGGACGTCACCACCTTCCTCAGCTGGGCCGGCGACCCGCACATGGAAAAGCGCAAGCAGTTGGGTGTGATGGTTCTCATCTACCTGCTGATCTTCGCCATCCTGGTCTATCTGGCCTACCGCCAAGTCTGGGCCAATGTGAAGCACTAGGCTTCGCAATCAGGCACAAGTTTGAAGAGGGCCGCGGACCAAGTTCGTGGCCCTTTTTCTTTCCGCGCCGGCCCCTCGCTGCGCTCGGCCCCCTTCGTCCCTGCTTCGCTGACGCTGCGCAGGGCCACGTCCCCAGCAGGCGGGGGCAGACAGGAATTGAGCCATGACGACATGGACATTGGGGATTGTCGGCGGCTCCGGCCTCTATGCCCTGGACGGTCTCACGGAGGTCTGTACCGAGACCGCCGAGACGCCCTGGGGCGCGCCGTCTGCGCCGCTTACCCGCGGGCGGCTGAACGGCGTCGAGCTGGTCTTCCTGCCGCGCCATGGCGCCGGCCATGCCATCCCGCCATCGGACATTCCCTACCGCGCCAATATCGCGGCGCTGAAACTGGCCGGCTGTACCGATATCCTCTCCGTCTCGGCCTGTGGCTCGCTGCGTGAAGACTTGCCGCCGGGGCATTTCGTCATGGTCGACCAGTATGTCGACCGCACGGTCGGTCGGGAGCGCTCGTTTTTCGGGACGGGCTGTGTCGCCCATGTCCCGCTGGCGCAGCCGGTCTGCTCGCGTCTGGCCACCCTGGCGGTGGACGCCGGCGAGGCCGAGGGCATCCCGGTCACCCGTGGCGGCACTTACCTGGCGATGGAAGGGCCGCAATTTTCCACCCGCGCCGAGAGCGAGCTCTACCGGAAATGGGGAATGGATGTGATCGGCATGACCAACATGCCCGAGGCGCGCCTCGCCCGCGAAGCCGAGCTGCCCTACGCCTCGATTGCCATGGTCACCGATTATGATTGCTGGCGCGATGACGGCGACAGCGTTGATGTTGCTTCAGTGCTGGCCGTGATGCAGTCGAATACAGGGGCGGCCAAGCGCCTGCTCGACCGGCTCACGCAAACCCTTTCGACATCGCCACGCACGTCATCGCCGGACGGTATCGAAACCTGCCTGGACAACGCCATCATCACCCCGTCGACTGCCCGTGACCCGGCGCTGGTCACCCGGTTGAAAGGGGTCGCCGGCCGCGTCCTGTGAGTACCAGGATGAGCGGGTTTTAACTGGACGGTTCCGGGGCCCGGTGTTTGGATGGCGGGATGAGACACACCGCGTCGCGCCTTGTCGGCCTCGGCCTCGCCCTGTTGACCGCGTCTGCCGCCCAAGCCGCTGACCGGCTGAGCTTCATGCCGCTGGACCCGGACAGTTTCGACGACAACCGCAATGGCGTGGTCCGCATCCTGTGCGAGGACAGCGCCAATGGTCGATCCTATCTCAGCCGCGCCGTCCTGCTGGCGGTGACCGGCGAGGGCGCCGACCATGACGTCCTGCTGGCGGCGCGTCATGGTGTGGTGGGGGGGGATGGCCCGCGCACCTGCCATGTCCATGGTCATGATGGGGCGGCCGCGCGGATCATCGACATGGTCATCGCGCCGCAGGATCCGCGTGAGGATAATGAGTTTGGCGAAGACTGGGCGATCCTGCGCACGGCCGGACGCTTGCCGGACGATATCGCGCGCTTGCCGGCGGCTGGGTCCGGACCCGGCGGGGCCGGGCGACTGACCATGCTCAACCGGGTGAACGATAATCGTGCCTGTCGTGTCGAGGAGATGGAGTATTGGGCCGATGACCGGCTCATTGTCCATGATTGCCCGGCACGGCCGGGCCTGTCCGGCTCGCCGATGGTGACACTGATCAAGGGCGTCCCCCATGTCGTTGGCCTGCATGTCGGCCAGTACATCCTGCTTGATGAGGACGGTCGTCGCCTCGGTGTCGCCCGGCGGCTGTCGGACAGCTTCCTGGACACGCTGATCGCCTATCTCGAAACCGACGCAGTGCCCTGACCCAAGCCCCCTTTCCCCGTCCGCGGGGCTCGTCCATAAAGGGCGCGTATCGGGGAGTGGGACATGTTGGTGATTGCAGGTTTGTTTGTGGCGGCCCTGGCGGGTCAGGATTTGGCCTTTCCCGCGCCGCGTCCGGCGGTGGAGTGTTCCGAGCATCTGACCGATTGGCGGGCTCGCCGCAATTGCCTGCGCGATTTGCTGGGCGCGGCCGAGGACGGGTTGGAGACCGCGACCGATGCGGCGCGCGAGGAGGCCGATGAGATTGATGCCGATTCCGCCGGCCGGTTCGGGGCGCGTCGGGCACTGGATGCCGCCCAGACGGCTTGGACCGTTTATCGCGACGCTGAATGTACACGCCGCGCTGCCGCCATGTTCCTGTCCGAGGAATCGCGTGAGGAGATCACGCTGGACTGCCAGATCGACCTGACCCGGGCGCGGGCCCGCGAGTTGGCGGAGCGCTGAACCCATGACACCCGTTCTCTATATCGGCAATCGACGCTTCTCGAGCTGGTCGCTGCGCGCCTGGCTGGTGCTGAAACGGGCCGGCATTGCCTTCGACGACACGCTGATCCCGCTCAATGAGCGCGAAACCCGCAAGGCGGTCTCGGCGATCTCCCCGGGCGGCACCGTGCCGGCCCTGCACACGCGCAATGCGGTGATCTGGGACTCGCTGGCGATCAGTGAATGGGCCGCCGAGCAAGTGCCTGAGCTTTGGCCGGCCCATGAAGGCAAGCGCGGTCGCGCCCGGGCTGCCGTGTCGATGATGCATTCCGGCTTTCTCGCCTTGCGTCAGGCCTGCCCCATGGACCTCGCCCGCCGGCCGTCACCGATCAGCCTCAACGACCCGACCCGGACCGATATCGCGGCGGTCCAGGCGCTGTGGCACGAGGTCAAAAGCGTCGATGGCGACTGGCTGTTTGGCGACTGGTCGATCGCGGACGCCTTCTTCACGCCGGTGGCCGCCCGCTTTCATGCCTATGACATCCCGCTGCACGCCGAGGCACAGGCCTATTGCGACACCTTGCTGGCCGATGGACATTATCGGGAATGGCATGAGGCCGCCCGGGCCGAGACCTTCGCGAATCCGTATGAAACCCAGATCTAGCTGGCTGACGAGACGAGATTGATGGACCTGAAATCCGCCATCCGCACCATTCCGGACTATCCCAAGCCCGGCATCCTGTTCCGCGACGTCACCACGCTGATTGGCGACGCCCGTGCCTTCCGTATCGCGGTTGATCAAATGGTCCAGCCCTGGGCCGGTGCCAAGATCGACACGGTGGCCGGCACCGAGGCGCGCGGCTTCATCCTGGGCGGCGCCGTCGCGCATCAGCTTTCGGTCGGCTTCGTACCCGTGCGCAAGCGTGGCAAGCTGCCCTGGCGCACGCTGGTTGAGGAATACGAGCTGGAATACGGCCAGGACGCGATCGAGATCCATGTCGACGCCATTCGCGAGGGAGACCGGGTTCTGTTGGTCGATGATCTCATCGCGACCGGCGGCACAGCGGAAGCCTCGATCAAACTCCTGCAACGGGCCGGCGCCACAGTGGTGGGCGCCGCCTTCGTCATCGACCTGCCGGATCTCGGCGGCGCCAAACGCATCGAAGCGTTGGGGGTGCCGGTGTCGGCGCTGGTCGCGTTTGACGGGGAATAGGTGACGGGAGTCGAGCGGGGGGCAGCGCCATGTTCATAGGTCATTACGGTCCGGCCCTTGCCGGAAAAACCATCGCCAAGGCGGTGCCGCTCTGGGTTTATTTCCTGGCGGTGCAGTTTGTCGATGTGTTGTGGGGCGTCTTTGTCGCCAACGGGATTGAACATGTCCGCATCGTGCCCGGTTTCACCGAGGCTAATCCGCTCGACCTCTATGACATGCCGATCACCCACTCCCTGCCCGGAGCGCTGGGCTGGTCGGTGCTGGCAGGCCTGGTCTGGGCGCTGGTATCGCCGAAGCAGAAGCGGATCGGCGGCATCGCCATCGCGCTGGCGGTGTTCTCGCACTGGATCCTGGATCTGATCGTCCACGTCCCCGATCTCGAACTGTGGCCCGGCGGCCTGCGGGTCGGGTTCGGGTTGTGGAACAACTACCCCGTTGCCCTCGCGGTCGAGTTTGGGGTGCTGTTGGCCGGTTTCTGGCTCTATCTGCGGGTGACCGAGGCGAAGGGGCTGGTCGGCCGGATCTGGCCCTGGGTCTTCATGGCACTTCTGGCGCTGGCGGAATACGCCAACCACACAACACCGGTTCCCGATGATTTCACGACCGCTGGCTATATGGGCACCATCACCTTCCTGGTCATCGCCGCGCTGGCGGCGATCTGTGACCTGACCCGGCGGACGCGCTGACCAACTCCGCACATGACAGGCTCCGCCCATGAAAAAGGCCCGGCGCATGGCACCGGGCCTTGTCCGTGTCAGGAGCGCTTGATCAGTCGGCGATCAGCGCCCGCACATCATCGGTCATCGTCAGCAGTGAGGGCTGGTGGATATACATCATGTGGCCGGCTTCATAATAGCGGAAGTGGACACGGTCCTGGTCGAAGCCGGGCTGGTTGAACATCAGTTCGGCTGCGAAGAAGGGGGTCGCCAGGTCGTAATAACCCTGCTGCACCAGCACTTCGAGATCGGAGTTCTGGCGCAGTGCGCGGGCGATCCACGGCGCGACATTGATGTAGTTGTTGTTGCCGGAGCGACCAGCATCCCAATTCCAGCCCCGCACGCCGCCAATGGTCGAGTAATACTCGGTCAGGTCGACGCCCAGTGTGCGGCCGAAATAGTCGAGCATGGAGGCGGTGAAACTGCCATCAATGCCGTAGAAGCTGGGATCGGTCTCGGGACGTTCGCCGACCCCGTCGACCTCGACGCCGGTATAGCGGCTGTCCAGACGTCCGACCGACAGGCCCTCATCACGGCGCAGTTCGCGCTGGAAGCGCTGCAGGGAGACGCGCATATTGGCGCGATCGAGGAAGCCCTCGGACAGGCCGGTGAAGTCCGACAAGCGGGCAATCACCTCGGCTTCACGCGCCGGATCCAGCGAGACACCGCGCAGCAGGGCCGGCATGTAGTCCTCGATGGCGAATTCGCGGGCATCGGCGAGGAAGGCTTCGATATCGCCACCCCAGGCCGAGCGATCGACCTTGCCGTGATACCAGGCCGTTGCCGCATAGCCGGGCATCAGGCCGACATAGCCGACATCATTGCCGTCGGACGTGTCATCATACCGGAAATCCAGCACGGTCGAGATCAGGGCAACGCCATTGATCGAGACGTCGGTATAGCTGCCTTCCAACTGGTTCAGCAGCGAGCCGATGCGCAGCGTGCCATAGCTCTCGCCCAGGAGATATTTCGGCGAATTCCAGCGCTGGTTTTCCGACAGCCAGATACGGATGAACTGGGCCAGGCTCTCGCCATCCTCATTGACGCCCCAGAAATCGCTGCCGTCGCTGTCGCCCAGCGCCCGCGACCAGCCGGTGCCGACCGGATCGACGAAGACAAGATCGGCGACGTCGAGGATCGAGTAGGCGTTCTCGACCACGTCAAACGGCGCAGCGCCGTCATCCATCGCATCGGGCAGGACCAGGCGTTGCGGCCCGAACACGCCCATGTGCAGCCACAGGCTGGCCGAACCGGGACCGCCATTGAAGACGAAGGCGACCGGGCGGGTGCGCGGATCGCTGGTGCCGTCGGCGACATAGCTGGTCGCGAAAATGGCGGCGGTCGCATTGCCGTCGGCGTCACGCAGGAAGGTCTCGCCAGCGGTGGCGGTATAGCGGATGCGCTGGTCACCGACGGTGACCTGGCCGCGACTCTCCCAGACGCGCGGTTCCGGCGTGTCACCGGCTTCCTGCGCGAGCGCCGGCAGGGCGAGGGTGGCGACCGCGAGCGCGGCCGTGAGTAGACGGATCATGAAGGATCTCCCCGATTGCATTTGCCGGGGAGACTAGGGCGCAAGCGGCGCTGCGCAAAGGCCGCATGATGTCCGGTTTTGCAACCAGTGCGGACCGGCTTTCAGCGGGCGCGCTTCTTCTCGACGAGGAGGGTCTTCGGCCGGCGCTCCCGGGCCGTCTTGAACAGCTGGAAGCTCTGATTGACGAAATTGGTGACGTCGGTGAGCGAGCGCATGAAACTCACCAGCTCTTCGGTCTTCTCCGCTTCGACCAGGCGCAAAGGGGCGGCCGGATCGCCGCCTTCAAAGCGCACATAGAACAAGGGTTCGCCGCGCTTCAGGATCAGATCCTTCGTGGTGTCATGCCATTCGAAGGCCCACATATGGGCTCGCGGCCAGATATCGGCCGGAAAACGTCCGCACATCATTACACCGGGCCGCTGGCAGGCCTCATAGTGAAGGAAGGGCGGGAACTGGTTCACATAGAGCGGGTCATCCGACACGAAGACGTAAGGTGTCACCAGTTGCAGCATCGGCCGGCCCGGATGACGCCATTCATTCTGCGGTGACATCATCAGGATTTGCTGCAGACCGGCCGGCCGGGTCGAGGCCTGTGGCCCCTCGATATTGGTCAGCTGGAGCTGGCCCTGCGCGTTCTTGACCAAGCGGAGGTGCAGGTCGATCGGGCAGGGAATGGCATAGTGGCGCCGGTCAAATTCGATGGCGGCCGGGCAGGACACCGCCGATTTCGACGTCGCCGGCTTGTCATGGGAAAAGCTGACCGGCTTGGGCGCGTCCCAGATCAGGCTCGACTTCTCGTCCTTGAGAAACCAGCCCGCCTTCATCACCCGCCGCTCGCCATGAACAGCCTCGTCTTGCATCCGGCGATAGAGTTTCACGAACATGGTGCGGCGTCCCTCAATACTGTCCTGAGCCCCGCGAAAGCTAGGACAAGCCTGGCTTCGAGGCGAGGGCGGTTTTGCAGGTGGTGGCGTCCGGCGCCGCGCCGCGCTATAGCGCCGCCATGAATTACCGCCACGCCTTCCATGCCGGAAACTTCGCCGATGTGCTCAAGCACTCGGTGCTCGCCCTGTGCCTTGAACATCTCAACGCCAAGCCGAAGCCCTATCGGGTGATCGACACCCATGCCGGGATTGGCGGCTATGATCTCGCCTCCTCCGAAGCGGAGCGCTCGCCGGAATGGAAAGACGGGATTGCTCGCCTGATCGATGCCGACCTGCCCGAGCCGGTCCAGGCCATGCTCGGTCCCTGGCTCGACATTGTGCGGGACATGAATCCGGATGGTATCAAGGCCTATCCCGGCTCGCCGGAGATTGCCGCCCGCCTGACCCGCGAGGACGACCGGGTCCATCTATGCGAACTGCACGAGGCGGACAGCCAGACGCTGGATAATCGCTATCGCCGCGATGCCCGCGTCAAGGTCGAGCGCCGCGATGGCTACAAGGCGCTGAAAAGCCTGGTGCCGCCAAAGGAAAAGCGCGGCCTGGTGCTGATCGACCCGCCTTTCGAGGACCGCGACGAGCTGGCGCATATGGCCGAAGCCGTGATGGGCGCCCTGGCGAAATGGCCGACCGGTACCTTCATCTTCTGGCGCTCCTTGAAAAACCTCTGGGCCGCCGACCGTTTCGATAATGGCCTCGCTGAATGGCTGATCTCGGAGAAGGATTTCGAGCCGGAGAAAATCCTCCGCGCTGACCTCTGGATCCGCGACCTGGCGTCCGAAGGCAAGCTGGCCGGCGCCGGCGTGGTTATCATCAACCCGCCCTTCACGCTGGAAGACAAGCTGGTCAACGCCATGCCCTGGCTGGCGGAAACCCTGGCCCAGGGCGATGGCTATGGCTGGCGCGTCGATGGCGGACTGACCGAGGATGATCTGGACGAGGACGAGGGGTAGGGGCGCCTGGCCGCTCACACCACGTGTTGTCATCCCTGCCGGATGTCCCGCGAACGCGGGACGCAGGGCGGGCAACTGTTTTGATCAGGCCTGGAATGGGCGTTGGTCTCGGATGATAGCGTTGAGGGTTATGAGGAGTTTTCGGGCGACGGCGATGAGGGCGAGTTTTTTGGGTTTTCCGGCGTCG
>NZ_LQXG01000007.1:0-44039 GCF_001924955.1 Maricaulis sp. W15
CGAGGTGCCCCCGGCGCCACCCACAAAACTTACATAGCAAGGCACCGGCAAGGCACCTCGCACCCCTCAACTGCCCAAACCGCCAGGCGTAAGCGCCGTGGCGTGGGCAGGCTTGTCACCCATCCTTCAACTCATGACAGAGGAGCCGCCATGCAAGGTCGTCTCCCTGACCGCATATCCGGGAATTCCGCATCGGCGCTCACGCGCCGCCGGCCGGTCAGGGAGGCGCTTGGCTCAGGTCTGGCCGGCCTTGATCCGGACATCAGCGGGCGGGGCCTGATAGCGCTCGAAGGCGTCGAGCAGGGTCGTGACCCGGTCCGAGACGAACAGGGCGCCGCGGTGTTCCGGAGACAGAAAGCCCTGGCTCGTCATCTTGTCGAGGAAGGCGACGAGCTCGTCATAATAACCGTTGACGTTCAGCAGGCCGACCGGATGACGGTGCTGGCCGAGCTGGGCCCAGGTCCAGATCTCGAACAATTCCTCCATCGTGCCGATGCCGCCGGGCATGGCGATAAAGCCTTCGGACAAGCGCACCATCTTGGCCTTGCGGGCATGCATGGATTTGACGACGTGCAGCGCGGTCAGCTCCATATGGGCGATTTCCTTGAGGGCAAGGAATTCCGGTATCACGCCGACCACCCGGCCGCCGGCGGCGAGTGTGGCGTCGGCGATCCGGCCCATCAGCCCAACCCGGCCGCCGCCATAGACCAGTTCGATCCCGCGCAGGGCCATGACCTCGCCGAGACGGTCGGCGGCCGCGAGAAAGGCCGGGTCCTGGCCGGCATTGGAGCCGCAATAGACGCAAATCGATTTCATGGCGAACCCAATGGTTTGGAAACGAACGAGCAGGCCTTATCCTGCCGGCCCATCGTCTGGAGGCAAGCATGAAACAGGTCGCAGCCCTGATAGTCGCGCTGCTGGTGATCGGCAAGGCACAGGCCCAGATTGCGACGCCGGTCGTGCTGCCATCGCAGATGTGCTGCGGCTATTTCTTCGTGCCGGTGACGTTGGCGGTGCGCGATGGCGAGACGGCCGAGGCGCGGACGCTCTGGTTCCTCTACGACACCGGCGCCTCGGCCAGTTATGTCGACCCCGACAGTCTCGAGCGCGTGTCGGGACAGCGGCTGGCCAGCGGTGTCCGCGCCAGTTTCGGCGAGGTCACGACCGGCACCCTCCGCCTGAACGGCTTGCGGGCACGGGTCCGCGATCTCGACCACCTGTCGATCGCGCTGGGCCGGGAGATTGACGGCATCCTGGAATTCGACGCCTTCGAGGACGTCTTGCTGACGCTCGACTATGCCGCCCGCGAGATGCGGGTGGTGTCCGGCGAATTGCCGCGGCCGGACAATGTCACCATTTTTGAGGCGGACGGCCCCGATATGCGCCCCTGGATCCCGGTCGGTTTTCCCGGCGGCGAGCGACGGCGGCTGCTGATCGACAGCGGCGCCGCGCTGAGTTCGGTCGTCCTGCGCAATATCGCGCGCTATGACACGGTTGAACCGCCGCGCGCGACCGGGGCCTCGGTCCGCTTTTCAGTCGTCGAACCCCGGTCTTCAGCGCGGATGAGCGGAGATTTGCGGATCGGTGATCATGAGCTGGAACAACCGGTTATCCAGTCGACGCCCGAGAGCGAATTGATCGGCGGCGCGGTGATGCGGCATTTCAGCTGGACCTTCGACCAGCGCCGCGAACGGGTGCAGGTGCTGCGCAACGACCCGTCCGTGCCGATCAGGTTTGCCCCCTTGATCACACACGGCCTGGTCCTGGTGCCCGAGGGTGACGGCATGCGGGTCGCCACCGTGATCGCCAATTCACCGGCATCGGATGCCGGGGTCGAAACCGGCGATTTCATCACCCATTTCAACGGCAGCGAGATGCGCACACGCAACTGCGATCTCGGCGGCGAGCCACCGGCCACGCTCGACCTCGACCTGATCCGCGACGGCGAAGCAATGGCGCTGCGGCTGACCCTCTACGCGCTGGTCGACTGAGCCTGGCAAACATGCGCCGCCATCGCCCGGATCGCGGCGATGATGCGGGCCGGATCGGCGTCATGGGCGCGCTCACCAATGGTGATTTCAAGCGCCGGGACAGGATCCCTCTCGAAATGCCAGAAACGGTTTCCGAGCCAGACACCGGTCGCCTCGGCGGCCGCATCACGCGCCGCTTCGGCGGTTGTGACATCACAATCGAGGCGGACATGCATCATGTTCACCTGCGGCGGGTTCGGCGTGAGGCTCAGCCCATCCACCTCGCCAACGCCGGCGGCGATTTCCCGGGCGCGCTCAACAAAGGCCGGCAGCTTGCCGAGGCGGAGATCCAGCGCCCGCAGGGCGTCGGGCACCATCGGCCAAGCCGAAACCAGGCGGCCGCCCATCCGCGCCAGCCAGGTTTTCGCGGCGTCGATGAAGTCGCTGTCGCCAGCAAGCACCGCCCCGCCGGAAGCGCCGAGATCCTTGTAGAAGGAGACATAGACCGAGGCGAAACCATCGCAGATTTCCGGCCAGTCACGCCCCGGCCAAGCCGAAGGCAGACCCCAGATCCGGGCCCCATCCATGTGCAGCGGAATACCCGCAGAGGCGGCGCGCGCCTTGAGCGCGACCAGCCCGTCCCAGTCCGGCAGGGCACCGCCATTATGACGCTGCGGCAGTTCAACAAAGGCGCAACCCGCCACCGCCGGCAGATCATCAGCCCGCAAGGGCCGCGACCAATCGCCGATTTCAAGCGGAGTCAGGCCATGCAAATGGATGTGACCCTCTTCCTCGTGCAGGGCCAGGTGTGAGGTTGGGTGCAGGGCGAGTCGGGCGTCGTCACTGGCCGCGCAATGCAGCCGTGCCGCGACGCCCTGCGCCATCGTGCCGGTCGGGAACCAAGCCGCCGCCGGCTTGCCCAAGAGCTCGGCCATGCGTGCTTCCAGGCGCGCCACGCTGTCGCCAGTCAGATAGGCTTCCGGCCCCAGACCTTCGCGGCGCATCCAGCGGGCGACCGCTTCCAGGCGGTCGGCCGGATCGCCATCATGATGAAAGGGGAAGCCGAGATCGAGGTCGCAGCGCGCTTTTAGCGCCACATTCATTCCGCGGCGCCGGCCAGCAAACCATTCAAGCTGTCAGCAGACCAGCCGACTGTCACAAGCGTGCCCGCTTCGATCACCGGACGCTTGATCAGGGTCGGATGGGCGATCAGCACACCGGCGGGATCCGCGGTCGCGAGCTCTCTGTCCTCCTCGGACATGTTGCGCCAGGTTGTGGAACGCGTGTTCATCAGCGCCTTGGCACCAACGGCATCAAGCCAGTCCGGCACTTTCACGACGAGGTCGACATCCTCGCGAATATCATTGAACTGATGCCCCAGACCGGCTTCGTCCAAGGCCTGGACGGCCTTCTTGCAGCTGTCGCAATTCTTCAGTCCGTAAACCGCCAATCCCGTCACATTCCACTCCCCCAACTGTCACCGCCACTGATTACTCGGCGGCTTCCACACTGTCACGTTCCGCCCGCAATTCCGCGGCACGCGTTTCAACCATGTCAACAATATGCTCGACCATCTCCTCATTGGAGACATTGTGGTCGGGGCGGCCGGACACATACATCTTGCCACGTCCGGCACCACCGCCGGTAAAGCCGAGATCGGTCATCAGGGCCTCCCCGGGTCCGTTCACAACACAGCCGATGATCGACAGGGAGATCGGTTCCGAAATATGGGCCAGACGGGCTTCCAGAGTCTCCACGGTGCGGATCACGTCGAAGCCCTGACGGGCGCAGGACGGGCAGGCAATGATATTGACGCCGCGGGTCCGCAGGCCGAGCGATTTGAGGATGTCGAAACCGACCTTGACCTCTTCCTCCGGTTCCGCCGACAGCGAGACCCGGATCGTGTCGCCGATCCCGGCCCACAACATCGAACCGATGCCGATCGAGGATTTCACCGTGCCGATCCGCGTGCCGCCGGCCTCGGTCACGCCCAGATGAAGCGGCGCATCGGTGGCTTCCGACAGGGCCTGGTAGGCTGCCACGGTGAGGAATGGGTCAGAGGCTTTGACCGAGATCTTGTAGTCGCGGAAGTCGAGATCATCGAGGATGCGGGCATGGTCCAGCGCGCTCTCGACCATCGCCTCGGGACAGGGTTCGCCGTATTTTTCCAGCAGGTGGCGTTCCAGCGAGCCGGCATTGACGCCGATGCGGATGGCGCAGCCATGGTCGCGAGCGGCCTGGACGACATCGCGCACCCGGTCCATCGAACCGATATTGCCCGGATTGATACGCAGGCAGGCGGCGCCGGCCTCGGCCGCCTCGATGCCGCGTTTATAGTGGAAATGTATGTCGGCAATCAGCGGCACATTGGCGGCCTTGGCGATCGTCTTGAAAGCCGCCGTCGAGTCCTCATCCGGACAGGAGACCCGCACCAGATCGACACCCGCCTCTTCACAGCGCCGGATCTGGTCTATCGTGGCACCGGCATCAGAAGTCGGTGTATTGGTCATGGTCTGGACGCTGATCGGGGCATCGCCGCCAACCTCGAGCGGACCGACCATGATCTTGCGGCTCTTGCAGCGCTCGATCATCCGCCAGGGGCGGACGCTGCGCGGATCGGAGCTGGTTTGCGACATCGACACTCTCCCGTCACGGCATCGCCCTGTAACGGCACGCCGGGAATATGGAGTGGATATAGCGAGTCTGTGGCCGCTGTGCGACCGGGGTGCGGCAAATTACTGCGGCTGGACGTCGTCCACATCAGCCTGCGCCATCACCGGCAGATTTTCCACCGGCATGCCGGCATCCCCCAGCAGGCCGACCCTCTCGCCATCGCGTTCGATCTCAATGGCACCGGCATTGGCCGCCGACACCGTCAGGCCGGGTTCCAGTGCCCGATAAACCTCGCCGACCGCAAGCTCCCGCGAGAACAGGATGCGACCGGATGCATCACGCACTTCCAGCCAGGTCGGCAGGACGGCCCGCATCACGACCTGCCCGGAGGCCGCCGCAGCGTCACCCAGCGGCAGGCCGGACCAGATATCGTCGACATTGACCGCAACGCGGCCGGTTTCAAAATCGGCCCGCGCCCAGTCCGGCGCCGCATCCGGCGGCGAAGGCATATTGGTCAGGGTGCCGCCACCGGCAAATTCCTCGGAATACCACCAGGCTGCGCCGGCCACAGCGGCCAGGATCAACAGGGCACCAAAGGCGCCGCGCGGCAGCTTGATCGGCTCGCGCGTCTTGGTCGCGGCTGTTGGCTGGGCACGGCCGGTCTCGGTATCGACCTCGCGCTTGAACTGGTCGACCATACCGCTGGCATCAAGATGCAGGAAATTGGCATAGGTGCGCAGATAGCCGATCGCATAGGCACGCGCCGGAAGTCCGCGCGGATCCATGGTTTCCAGCGCTTCGAGATAGTCGGCACGGACGCGGGTACGCTCGGCTGCCTGTGACAGGGTGAGATGAAGTTTCTGGCGGGCGTCGCGCAAGCGTTCACCGGCAGACAAGTGGACGTATCCGACGCCGTCATCGGAATAGACCGCGTCAACGGGAACAAAGTCCGCACTGGGCGTCTGACTCACCATCACCATACCGCCGCTCATCCTTGCCGGAGCGATCGTCACTCACAACGCGTCTGAAAAGGAAAAATCCTTAACGCGGCGCCATAAGATCAAATCCCACGTCCATTTTCAATGGCCTCGCGAGGCAGTCCGGCCTTTTCTCCCGCCTCGATGAGGAGGGGACGCAGGCTGTCCACGGGCTTGTCGAGATGCTTCGCAAGCCAGGTGCCAAGTTTTCCGGCATCGAGTCCGGAGACGAGTTTCTTGATCGGTCCGATATTGCCTGATGCCATGGAAAGACTTTGATAACCAAGCCCGATCAGGACTGCAGCCTCAAGCGGCTTGGCGGCAATTTCACCGCAAACCGAGACCGGTGTGTCGTGTTTTGCGCACAGGTCCCGGACATGTTTGAGCAGGTTCAGGGCAGCCGGAGCGAGCACATCGTACCGTTCCGAGACACGCGTATTCTGTCGATCCGCCGCATAAAAATATTGCATCAAATCGTTGGCACCGACCGAAACGAAGTCAACATCGTCGAGCGCATACTGCAGCGCCCAAGCCATGCCCGGGGTTTCCAGCATGATGCCGCAGCGAACCTCGGACGGCAGGTCATGGCCCGATTGCGTCGCGTGCCGCAATTCCTTGTTGAGCATCTCCCGCGCCGCCCGCGCCTCCCACGGCGCCGCGATCATCGGGAACATGACATTCAACGGTCGACCGGCCGCCGCCAGGATCAAGGCACGCAGCTGATAACGCAGCAGGCCGGGACGATCGAGGCCCATCCGGATGGCCCGCCAGCCCAGCGCCGGATTGGGTTCGATGGTCGAGGGGGCAAAGGGCGCCACCTTGTCACCGCCCAGATCGAGCGTGCGGAAAATGACCGGCTTGTCGCCCGACGCATCGAGCACCGATTTGTAGACCGCCGCCTGGGCCGACAGACGCGGCAGGGTCTCGGCAACCATGAACTGGAACTCGGTGCGGAACAGACCGACCCCGTCGGCGCCGGTTTCTTCCAGGGCGGTCAGCTCGATCAGCAGGCCGGCATTCATGTGCAATCCGATCCGCTGACCATCTGCGGTGACCGACGGGCCGCGCAGTTCGGCATAGGACAGGCGACGCTCCGACAGCGCCACGACCCGGGCCTCGTAAGTCTCGACGACGTCGGGCTGCGGACGGATGTGCAGGATGCCGAACTCACCGTCCAGGATGACCGGATCGCCATTCTCGGCCCGATCGAGTGCGCCCTCCAGGCGGCCGACCAGCGGAATGCCCAGCGCCTTGGCGACGATGGCGGCATGCGAGGACGCCGACCCCTCCTCCAGGGCGATGCCCTTGAGCTTGGCACGATCAAAATCCAGCAGTTCGGCCGGGCCTATATTGCGGGCGATGATGATGGCGTTGTCCGGCAGTTCCAGCGCCGCGCCGGCGCCGTCGAGATGACGCAGGAGCCGGTTGGCGAGATCTTCCAGATCGTGCAGCCGCTCACGAAAGAGCGGATCGGACGCCTTCATCAGGCGGGCCCGGTTCTCATTCCGGACCCGTTCAACGGCGGCTTCAGCCGTCAGGCCGCGGCGCACGGCTTCCAGCAAGCGTTCCAGCCAGCCACGATCATGGGCAAACATGCGATAGGCCTGCAGCACATCACGCGTCGGCCCGCCAAAGGGAATGCGGCCACCTTCCAGCATCTCGTCGATCGAGCTGCGCAGGGAGCTGATCGCCGCATCAAGACGTTTTTCCTCGCTCGCCGGATCGTCAGCAATCAGGCGCGTCGATTCGACATGCGGCTCGAACAGGACGGCCACGCCCTGCGCCACACCGCCGGAATAGGCACCGCCCTGGAAACGTTCGGGGCGTGACTGACGGACATCAAGGCCGGCCATTTCCTCGGAATCGAGAATGTCGCCGGAGGCAACAATTTCGGCCAGCACCATGGCGACCGTCTGCAAGGTCTCGATCTCGTCACCGGCAACCTGGCGCTCGACCGAGGTCTGGGCCGTCAGCACACCGACCATGCGACCGCCGCGCAGGATCGGCACGCCGACAAAGGTGTCGAACGGTTCCTCACCGGTTTCCGGCTTGTAGGAGAAGGACGGGTGAGCCCGTGCATTGGAGGTCGCCAGCGGCCGCGCCCGGCGCGCCACCAGGCCGACAAGACCTTCGCCCGGCTGCAGGCGGACCGAATGCACGGCCGCGCGCTTCAGGCCGTAGGTCGCACACAATTCCAGCGCGTTGGACTGGCGCGACAGATAGATCGAGCAGACATCCCAGCCGGCCTCTTCCGCGATCAGCGCGGTGAGGTGATCGAGACGCGCCTGCGCATTCTCCTGCACCGCCATGAGCAGACGCATGCGCTTGAGGAGATTGCGGGGATCCCGGGCCGGTTTTGTCGTCATGTCTTCCATGCCTACACCTGATCCAAACCATAGGCCGCATGCAAGGCCCGCACAGCGCGCTCGACCGCATCATTCTCGATCAGCGCCGAAATCTTGATCTCGGACGTGGCGAGGACCTTCACCGTGATATCGTGATCGCCCAGCACCGCAAACAGCGAGCGGGCGACATCGGCGCGTTGACGCAGGCCGGCGCCCACCACCGATACTTTTGCCAATCCGGTCTCGGTCGAGATCCGCACGCCCGTCATCGCCTCTTCCAACGCCGCCTGCGCGCGATCGAGATCACGGTGAGCGACAGAAAATTCCAGGGCCACCATGCCGGGCTGGCGGGCATGGGCCTGTACGATCATGTCGACCCCGACCTCGGCCTCCGCCAGCCGCGCGAAGCAGCGGGCTGCCATGTCGGACCGGTTGGAGGCGCCATGCAAGGCGATCCGGGCCTGATCCCTGGCATAGGCAACGCCGGACACCAGGCGGCGTTCCGCGATATCCTTCTCGGCCACCACGTCGGTGCCCTGGCTTTTTCCAGCTTCGAGGAAGGAAGATAACACACGCATCGGCACAGACCGCGCCTTGGCGAATTCGACCGAGCGGGTCTGCAGGACCTTGGCGCCCTGGGCTGCCAACTCCAGCATCTCGTCATGACTGATGGCGTCGAGCCGTTTGGCACCCGGTTCGATGCGCGGATCGGTGGTGTAGACGCCGTCGACATCGGTGTAGATATCGCAGCGAGCATTGAGTGCCGCCGCCAGCGCCGCCGCTGAAAGATCCGTCCCGCCCCGCCCCAGCGTGCGCACGTCGCCGGTCTCGGTGATGCCTTGAAAACCAGCCACAACGGGAATGATGCCGGCCGCGATGGCAGCCTCCAGCACCGCCGCGTCCAGGCCGGCGATGCGCGAGGCGCCGGGCGGACCGTCGGTGATCACCGGCAATTGCCAGCCCAGGAAGGATTGCGCTTTCAGGCCGCGTTCACGCAGGGCCAGTGCCATCAGCGCCGACGAGACCTGCTCACCGGCTGCCAGGGCCACATCGGTCTCGCGATCGCCCAGCCCGCTGCCGAAAGCGTCGGCGAGGCCCAGGATACGGTCGGTTTCACCGGCCATGGCAGAGACCACGACGGTCATGGTTTCACCGCGTGACGCCGCATCAGCGACCAGTCCGGCCGCGTGCCGGATGCGCTCGACCGTTCCGACCGAGGTGCCGCCAAATTTCGCCACGACTCGCGTCATGCTGCCTGTCCCTTGCGCTTCCCCTGTGAGCCGGTGGCGAGCATAACGTCGCACCGGTCTCGATTAGGCGCACCGTTGGGGCCATATTAGGGCTGAAGCGGGGCGCCACGCTGGCGGTTAGGTAAGCGCGAAGCCGTCCGCACGCAACGCCTGAACGCAATCAGACGCGGTTTCCCCCGCGAGGAGAAAAGCATGACCACCGCTGCCGCTCCGCAGACGCTGAACCGTCCCTCGATCGACCCGGAAGAGGTCGAGAAATTCTCGCGCATCGCCGCCGAGTGGTGGGATCCGGACAGCAAGTTCAAACCGTTGCACAAGTTCAACCCGATCCGGCTCGGCTTCATCCGGGACACGATCTGCGAGCATTTCGGCCTGTCCGGTGACAAGCCCCTGACCGGTCTGCGCATTCTCGATATCGGCTGCGGCGGCGGCCTGGTCTGCGAGCCCATGGCCCGTCTCGGCGCATCGGTCACCGGCGTTGATGCCGCCGAAGCCAATATCAAGACCGCCAGCGTCCACGCCGCCGAACAAGGCCTTACCATCGACTATCGCCACGGCGTGGCCGAACAGCTGATCGAACAGGATGAACCCCAGTTCGACGTGGTGTTGAACCTGGAAGTCATGGAGCATGTCGCCAACCCGCACACTTTCCTGGTTGATTGCGCCCGTTTGGTAAAGCCCGGCGGACTGATGGTCTGCGCCACGATCAACCGCACCTCGAAAGCCTTCGCCCTGGCCATTGTCGGCGCCGAATGGGTGATGGGCTGGCTGCCGCGCGGCACGCACCGTTTCCACAAGCTGGTCAAACCGGCCCAGATCCGCGCCGCCCTCCGGGAAGGCGGGATGAACCTGCAGGCACCTGTCGGGGTCAGCTACAATCCGCTTACCGACCAGTTTTCACTCGGTGACGACACCGCGGTGAACTACATGATGGTGGCGGAAAAGCCGGCAGGCTGACGCAAAAAAAAGCGGCGCCAGCGTTGACGCTGGCGCCGCCCGGGGCCCCGCAGCGGACAGGGGACTAGCGCCCGCTGCGGCCTTCGAAGCGCCAGTGGCCGGAGCCGTCACGGCAGCTTTCGAAATCGAAACGCTGGTAGTCACCATCACGTTCATAGACTTCCGCATGACCCGAGGCGCATTCCTGGCCGTGGCGACGATAATGACGCTCCGGCCGGACGACACCGCGGCGACCACTGTCCGGATTGTGCCAATAGGCGGCCCGGCGCTGGTCGAAGGCCTCGTATTGCGCATAGCTGAACTGACCGCGATCACACTCGGTCCAGCGGCTGCCGACGGAAGCCGACAGGACGGGCGCTCCGCCAAGGCTCAAACCCAGGCCCAGACCACCGCGACGCTGCGGCTGGCAAGCCTCGCGATAATAGCGAAACTCGTGCCGGTCATAGCCATGCTCGTAATAGCTCGCGTGATAATCCCGGCTGGCCGATTGGCCCTGGCTGTAGCCGAAGCTCCAGCTCGACTGGGCCAGCGCGGCAGGCGCCGAAGCGGCTGCCGTGCCAAGGGCCGTCAGGACGGCAATTTGTTTCAGGTTCAACATTGGATCCTCCTTCAAGAACGCGGTGGATATCTGGACAACGCAGCGGCACCGGACTTTCTTCCATGCCGCTGCAAATTTCCTCATGCGGACCGGCCGCGCGGGCGGGTCAGCTCACGGGCGGCGAGGATCAGGCCAAGGATCAGCAGGGCCGCGATACACAGCGGCAGACCGTGCTCAACCGCCGCACCGGCGACACGGCGCACGGGACCAGGCGCGTCCGGACGGTTTGCCGGTGCCGGATCAACCGACCGGGCGCCGGTCGTCTCGCGAACGATTTCGGTACGCGTCTCGACCCGGGTCGAGCGCGACGGCAGGGGCGCCGGCGCTGGTGCAACATAGACCGTGCGGCTCTGGCGCACGGCGGGCGCCGGTGTTGAGACCGCAACACGCGGCGCCGGTGTTTCGACCGACACGTCCGGGGTTTCCGGAATATCAGCCCGAACCACGGCGCCCGATTGCGGTGCCGGCAACGAGGTCGTCTCGATGCGGGCACGCGCTTCACCAACGCGGTCGCGAACAGCCGGCTCGACCCGTTGCGGCAGGCTCGGCGTCGTACCCGGTTGAACCGCAGCGTCGGCGGCTGCGTGCGCATCGGCTGCCGCGCTGGCACCAACAACCCGTTCGGCAGACGTATCGGCCACGGCGGCGGCGGAGGCTTCGGCCCCGGCCTGTGCTGAAGCCGACGCCTGCGGTGCCGCATCTTCGGCGGCTTGGCTGGCACGACGGGCCGCCCGGCGGGCCCGGTCGGCGCGCATCTGGTCGATCCGCGACAGACCATTGCCAACACCCCGAACATCGGCCGAATCGAGCGTCGGGTCGAGACCAAGCTCAGTGCTCTGGCGGACCGACCCGGCGGTTTCCGTCACACCGCCCAGCTGCGCCTGGGCGCCGGCTGTGGCAACGATCAGAACGAGGGTTGAAACAGTGAGGGTTTTCATCATCAGTCTCCCTTGATTGGCCCGCCCGAAAGCAGGCTGTCAGGGAGAGAACGACCGCGGCCCCGGATTTATTCCAACGCCGGACTTATTCGGTGCGGACAGCGGTCAGAGCGGGGGTCCGGCGGATCACTCCAACGCCATAGACTGTGTCCCTGCCGGGTCGGCCTGCATCTTCGGCCCGGGCCGTGAGCATCGTCATCGCTGCGTTCATGGCACCGGCCTGTGGCCGGTCATGCCCGGCCGCGATCAAGGCCGCGATTTGCGGGGCTGCAAAGGAGGTTCCGCGAACCTCGTCCACCCCGTCCGGCAAGGCTGCCACCGGCAGGTCACGCCCCTGAACAGCGAAATCCACATGCTCACCGCGGCAAGCCTCGGGCAGGACACGGCCGCGTTGATCGACCCCCGTCACCCCGATCACTCCGGGATAGGCAGCCGGAAACAGCGGATCGGCCCGCGGCCCGTCATTGCCGACCGCCGCGACCACCACATGCCCGCGCTCGACCAGCATCGCGATGACAGAACGCAGCAGGGCATTGTCCGGGCCGACCAGCGAGACATTGATCACCCCGACCTCGACCTCGGCCATCCAGCCCAGGGCTTCCAGCAGCGCCTCCAGCGAACCGCCGGTCGGACCGCTGCCGTAAATGTCAGCCGCATACAGCGTGTCGTCGGCACGGCCGACCATCAGAGACGCCACCGCCGTGCCATGCGGCGCGGCCTCATAGACCCCGTCGTGAAAGGCGCGGGCTTCGACGCGGACGGCCGCCAGTGCCGGATGTCCGGCCGCTACCCCGGTATCGACCAGACCGACCCGGAGGCCGCCGGGCGGGCGGCGCGTCATGCCCGGTGGCTGCGCCGCAATGCCGGACCGGGAATAAAGATGGTTGAAATCATGCACGCCCGCCGGATCAATCTGCCGGGCCAGCGCCAGGGCGCGCACGGTCGAGAGACCGACGGGCACACGCAAGACATAGACCCGCATCGGCAGCCCCCCGAGCTGTCGTTGCCGGATGATGCCGAAGCCGGCATCCAGCAGACTCGCCAGCGCGGCCTCATCCGAGACCAGCGTGGTGATCTGGTCGCGCAGGATCACCGAGCGGTCCGGACCGC
The DNA here is from genome assembly GCF_001924955.1 of Maricaulis sp. W15. Classification (NCBI taxonomy): domain Bacteria; kingdom Pseudomonadati; phylum Pseudomonadota; class Alphaproteobacteria; order Maricaulales; family Maricaulaceae; genus Maricaulis; species Maricaulis sp. W15. The sequence goes on from NZ_LQXG01000007.1 coordinate 12,759, forward strand.
GTTCGAGCACATCGCGGTTTCGGCGCAGCAAGCGATCGAGCGTGTCCTGTCTGACATCTTCGAGATCCTCGACGGCCCGATCGAGCGTGTCGGGCAGGCGGTCACGCAAACGGTCGGTGACCGGCAGGTCGGGCAGGCCGACCGGCAATTGTGCCCGTGCCATCCCTGACACGGTCAGGCTGACGAGCAGCATGATCAGTCCTGTTGCGCGCATCGACATCACAATCCTCCTGATTGCCCCCTCCTGCTTGCTCCGGAGTATAACGCATGGAAGAAACACTTTCTTCCAGACGTTGATGGAGTGGGAATGGGTAAGCGATCCGCCCGGCTCGAAAACGAGATGATCGAATATCTGCCGCGCATGCGGCGGTTTGCGCGCTCGCTGTCACGCGATGCCGCCGATGCCGATGACCTCGTCCAGCTAACCGTGGAGCGCGCCCTGACCCGCCTGGATCAATGGCAGGACGGAACGCGCCTGGACAGCTGGATGTATCGCATCATGAAAAACGCCTGGATCGATGAAACCCGCCGCCGTCAGCGTCAGGGTCGACACCTCGCCCCGCCGGAGGCCGGCGAGAGCGTCGGCGCCGAGGACCCCGATTTCGACAAGCGGATACGCGCCATGTCGGTCGAGCGTGCCATGGCCACCCTGCCCGACGACCAGCGCATCGCGGTTGGGCTCGTCCTCGTTGAGGGCCTGTCCTACAAGGAAGCGTCCAATGTGCTCGACGTGCCGATGGGGACGCTGACCAGCCGGCTCGCGCGTGGCCGCAAGGCGCTGGAAGCCCAACTCAATCCCGACAGTGTGGAGGCAGGACATGATGATTGATGATGAAACCCTGATCGCCTTCCTCGACGGGGAGTTGGACGAGGCGGAGATGGAGCGCATCGCCGTCGCGATCGACGCCGACCCGGCGCTGACCGACCGCCTGGAGCGGCTGCAGCTGAGTGACCAGGCCGTCCGAGAGACCTATCAGCCGATTGCCGAAGAGGCCGTGCCCGATCACCTGATCGCCGCCGTGCGGCAGGCAGATCGCGACACGGCGCCGGACAGCGAGACCGTCCTGCCCTTCCAACGCCCGACCGGTGACCGCCCCTCGCGCCCCGCCTGGCAGGCCTATGGCGCGATCGCTGCCAGCCTCGTCATCGGGGTGTTGATCGGCAGCCGCTTTGGGCTGACGGAGCCGGCCCCGCTGCATTTTGAAGGCGACCGGCTGATGGCCGGCGGGGTGCTCGCGACCGCGCTCGACCGCCAGGCCTCCGGCGCTGTCGGCGAAGGCGACACCCATGTCCAGCTCAGCTTCGCGACGGACGCGGGCGGGTATTGCCGGGCCTTCCAGCAAGGTGGAACGGCGGGGCTGGCCTGCCGCGAAGACGGTCGCTGGGTGGTTGAACTGACCGCGCCCGTCCCGGCCGGGTCAAACGGTCCGATCCGTACCGCGTCAACGGCGCTGCCGACCATCCTGCTGGAGGCGGTCGATGCCCGCATTGCCGGCGAAACCCTCGATGCCGAGGCCGAAGCCGCTGCCATCGAAAACGGCTGGTCCGGCGATCCGGATTAATTCGCCTTTTTGGGCGGGGTCGGCGCCAGCGCGTCCGGGAGCGGGGTGACGGGCACCCCGTCTTCGCTCAACGCTTTTGTGTCCGACAACGAGGCCTCGCCATAGATCAGCCGCGCCGGCTTTTCGCCGTCATGCATGGCCCGCGCCTCACTGGCGAAATCCGTGCCGACATAGTCGTAATTCTTGCGGATATGGGCTTTCACCTTCGACGCCATCTCGGCCATGCGATGTTCACTCGTCGCCTCCCGCTTGCGCGAGGTGGCAACCGCCGGCGCCGCGAGCGCCTTTCTCACCTGCGTCGAACCACAATGCGGACACTCGACAAGACCACGGGCGCACTGATCGTCGAAACCGGCGGAGTCCGAGAACCAGGCCTCGAACGAATGGTCGTCGTCACAAAGAAGGGCGTAGCGGATCATGGGCGGCCTGTCAGAGCGGACCGCTCAGGGTGCGGTCATGCTGCAGCGCCGGAATGCGCTGGCGGGCTTCGGCGACCTTGCGCAGGTCGAGCCGGGCGCGCAACAGGCCGGGATTGTCATGATCGAGTTCGGCAACCGTCTCGCCCCAGGGACCGATGATGATCGAATGCCCCCAGGTCTTGCGGCCATCGGCATGCTGCCCGCCCTGGGCCGGGGCGAGCACATAGCTGCCGGTCTCGATGGCGCGCGCCCGCAGCAGCACGTCCCAATGGGCGCGGCCGGTCGGCTTGGTGAAGGCAGCCGGCACGGTCAGCACCTCGGCACCGGCCTGCGCGAGGCGGCGATAGAGATAGGCGAAACGGACATCATAGCAGATCGACAGGCCGAGCTTCGCGCCGTCAATGTCATGCACGACAAGCCGGTCCCCGGCTTCATAATTATCGCTCTCGCGATAGGTCTCGCCCTGGCCGAGTCCGACATTGAACATGTGGGCCTTGTCATAGGTCGCTGCGATCGCGCCGGTCGGAGCGAAGAGGAAGCTGCGATTGGCAGCCCGGCGCTCGGCGATGCGGACAGCCAAGGATCCAATCAGGAGCCAGACACCCAGCTCCTTCGCCAGCGCCGCGAAGGCCGGTATCGCCGGATCATCGTCGGGCGTACACATCACGGCGAAGGCCGCGTCGGCGTCTTTTTGCACCAGATGCGTGGTTTCGGGCGTCGCGATGAAGCCGGCACCGTCAGCCGCCGCCGCACGGATCAGCGCACAGGCCGTGGCCAGGTTCTCCGCCGGGTCGATGCCCGAGCGCATCTGGATGAGGGCGACCTCCATGCCGGATCAGGCCTGCAGCAGGGCGTCGAGCTTGTTGCCGCGCTCAAGCGCCATCAGCTCGTCACAACCGCCGACATGCATGTCGCCGATGAAAATCTGCGGGAAGGTGCGACCGCCATTCGACCGCTGGATCATTTCCTGTCGCTTGGACTGGTCGAAACCGGCATCAATCTCGTCAAACTTGACGCCCTTCTGCTTGAGCAAGGACACCGCACGCGCGCAATAGCCGCACATCGGGCGGGTGTAGATGGTTATGTCGGCCATGAATTCACTCCGGATGATCCGTCTTAGATAGTGGGATCGGTTTCGCGTACAACTCGGCACAATGCCACAACCCGCACCGAGGCGGCACCGGCGCGTTTCAGCTGCCGGGTACACGCTGTCACAGTCGCGCCCGTGGTAACCACATCATCGACCAGGACCAGATGCCGCCCGGCAAGCCGCGACGGGTCGGTGACCGCGAAAGCGGCGGCCATGTTGCGGCGACGCATGCGGGCGGTGCGCCCCGCCTGACTGGGGGTCGGACGTTGCCGGACCAGGAGGTCGGTCCATATCGGCAATCCAGTCAGCGGTGACAAGGCCCGGCACAACAGCGCCGACTGGTTGTAGCGGCGGGCGATCAGTCGGCGCCAGTGCAGGGGCACCGGCACCAGCGCATCGGCGCCCTCAAGGCAATCCGCCCCGGCCCGCGCCATCCAGCGCGCGAACTGGTCGACCATCTCACGCCGGCTGCCATGCTTGAAACCGACCACCAACGGGCTGGCCACACCGTCATAGGCCAGGGGCGCACGGGCCCGGTCATAACGCGGCGGATTGGCAACACAGCCGGCACAGACTGACAGCGACGCCGCACCGCCGCCACCCGGGTACGGGAACGGCCAGCCGCAGGTGTCACACCAGGGCGCGTCGAGAAAATTCAACCGTCGCCACAGATCCGGTGCCAGATGGCCGACCCGGTCGACCGTCCGGCCGGTCATAGGGCAGACCGGCGGCCAGGCCAGGTCAGCCAGTCGTCGCCCGATTGCCTGCCATCCTGTTTCCCGCACGCCTGCCCTCCCCTCCGTCCGCTCCATCCGCGCCACCGCGATGGTTCAACCTGCTTTTCCTGCATGCTGCCCCTTTTCCGACCGCCGGCCAGGGGGCATATCCGCGGGATGACAGCCAACACGCCGCCCGCCCTGTTTGACCGCGACCTGCTGCGACGCCGCCGCGACCGGTCGGCGCGCACAATGACAGATTACAACTTTCTCGCGCAACGATCATTTGACGACATGGTCGACCGGGTCGCCAGCGTGACCCGTGATTTCGACCGCGCTGCAATTCTGGGCGGCGGCCCGGGCCTGCTTGCTGCCGATACTGCCGCCGTGCTGCGGACCAAGGTGAAATGGCTGTGCCGCGCCGACCTGTCGCCACGCATCACGACCCGCCTCGACGCCCCGGCTCTCGCCCTCGACGAGGAATGCCTGCCCTTTGCCCCGGAAAGTCTCGATCTGGTTCTGGCGCCCTGGGGGCTGCACTGGACCAATGATCTGCCCGGCGCCCTGGTCCAGATCAATCATGCCCTCAAGCCGGATGGTTTCTTTGCCTGCGCCCTGCCCGGCGGCGCGACCCTGACCGAATTGCGGCAAAGCCTGATGGCCGCCGAGGGCGAGCTCACCGGCGGTGTTTCAGCGCGCGTCTCGCCACTCGCGGGAACCTTCGATATGGCGGCCCTGCTGCAACGCGCCGGCTTTGCCATGCCGGTTGCGGATATTGACCGGGTGACCGTGCGGTATGACCACATCTTCGCACTGATGGCGGATTTACGTGGCATGGGAGAAACCTCGGTGTTGGCGGATCGGCCGCGCAACCCGGCGAGCCGCGCCCTGTTTGCCCGGGCCGGCCAGATCTATGCGGACCGTTTTGCCGACCCGGACGGACGCATCCGGGCGAGCTTTGAGATTATCCACGCCGCCGGATGGGCTCCCCATCCCGACCAGCCCAAACCGAAACGGCCCGGCTCGGCCACACACAGGCTCGCCGACGCCCTCGGGACACGCGAAAGATCACTGGGTGAAAAAGCCGGTCGCTGACCGCCACCGGCGCGCGGCTAGAAAACCGCGGAGATCGTGTCCCACACGCCGATCAAGGCGGGAGCGAGAAGCGAGAAGGCGCCGATCAGCATCGTCGACACCACGACCGCAATGAAGGCGTATTCGATCGCCGTGCCACCACGCTCATCGCGACAATATCGGGACACAAGCGCGCGCATCTAGAGACGATCCCTCAATTCGGCCGCCAAGGGCAAATCGGCGGCGGGCATCGGGTAGTCGCGCAGTCTTTCCTTGCGGACCCAGGCCAGTTCCTGGCCCTCATTGGGCTGCGGGAACCCGTCCCAGGTGCGGCAGAGGAAGAAGGGCATGACGATATGGAAGTCGTCATAGGGGTGCGAAACGAAGGCAAACGGGTGCAGGCACCGCTCACACGGTTCAACGCTCAGCTCTTCCCGCAATTCGCGAACCACAGCCTGCTCCGGCGTCTCTCCCGGCTCGATCTTGCCGCCCGGGAATTCCCAAAGCCCCGCCATTGATTTGCCCTCGGGCCGCTTGGCGATGAGGATGCGACCATCGGCATCCAGCAAGGCACATGCGGCAACATAGAGCACCGGTTTGGGGCTACGAGCCGTCATACTTCCACATCTCCCTTAAGGACCTGTGCAGAAAGGCGGTTAATTCCAGCCTATCCGGGTTCGTCGGAATTGAGGTTTTCTTCAGGCTCCGGCGACACCACCCCCTCTTCACCAGCCTCGTCCGGCGGCGCAAGCGCGAGCGACAGGTCGGCCCGTTCGATTTCGGCCTCTGACCGCAGCCCTTCGATCAGGGCCTCCAACTGGTCGAACGTGTAAAAGCGGATAATGTTGGGTCGCAGCGCCTCCAGCGAAGGCGGCGGCTGACGGCGGCGGTCGACCACGGTCAGGATGTGCCAGCCGAACTCGGACTGGAAGGGCTCGGACACCACACCTTCCTGCGTCGCAAAAGCGACGGCACCGAAAGCGGGCAAAATACCCTCACGCGAGAAATATCCCAGATCCCCGCCCTCAAGCCGGGTCGCCTGGTCCTCGCTCATGGCGACAGCGAGCTCGGCAAAATCCCGGCCTTCGTCAAGCAGGGCCTTGATCGCCACCGCCTCGTCTCGCGTCTGCACCAGGATGTGGCGGGCACGCACCTCTTCGCCGAGCGGGATGAGGCGGATCTGCTCCTCATAAATGCGCTGGATGGTTTCATCGGTCACGGCGTCGGCCAGCGCGGTCTCGACCAGGACATTGCCAAGAATGCGTTCCTCGGCCAGGGCAAGCCGGCGACGGGCCTCCTCGGACTGGTGCAGGTCGCGGCGGCGGGCTTCGAGGGCCAGCAGGCGCTGATCGATCAATTCCTCGAGCACCCGGTCAAATTCCTCCGACCCCATGGCTGGCGGAACAGCGGTCGAATCACCCTGCTGGGCCAGCGCTTCGCGTTCGACATCCGAGCGCCGGATCATCGTGCCCTCGACCCGCGCCACGACGGGATCAGCCTCATCCAGCGCAAGGACCGCAGCGCCTGAGTCGAAATCCTCCACCGTGCGCCGCGGTTCCGGGCCGCAGGCGGCGCAAGTTGCAGTCAGCACAAAAATGCAAAAGAGCCTGAAAACAGACACCTGTAGCGCCTCATCTGTAAAAGGCGCGGGGCAGAGTTGCCGCGCGGCTTGATTGACAGTTACACCCCTCATCCTTAAGTCACCCTGACGTTTCAAAGCAATGCTGTCGTCCCCGGCGAACGGAACGAAACCTGGGCGCCGGACGCCAGCTGCCCAGTAGTTCGCAAAGCCTGATCCACATGCTCTCCATTGCCCGCAAGCTCTTCGGAACCGAAAATGATCGCAAAGTCCGCCGTCTGCGGCCCGCGGTCGAAAAAATCACCGCACTGGAGCCGGAGTTCGAAGCGCTCTCCGACGACGCGCTGAAAGGGAAGACGGTCGAATTCCGGGCCCGTCTGGAAAACGGCGAGAAACTCGACAATCTCCTGCCCGAGGCCTTCGCCGCTGTCCGTGAAGCGGCCAAGCGCGCGCTCGGTCTGCGCCCTTATGACGTCCAGCTGATGGGCGGCATGGTGCTGCACGAAGGCTCGATCGCCGAGATGAAGACCGGTGAGGGCAAGACCCTCGTCGCCACCCTGCCCTGCTATCTCAACGCGCTGCCCGGCAAGGGCGTGCACGTGGTCACGGTCAATGACTACCTCGCCACCCGCGACAGCGAATGGATGGGCCGGGTCTTTGCCCAGCTGGGCATGACCACCGGCGTCATCGCCCACGGCATGACCGATCCGGAACGCCGCGAGGCCTATGCCTGCGACATCACCTACGCGACCAATAACGAACTCGGCTTCGATTATCTGCGCGACAACATGAAATACTCGACCGAGGAGATGGTGCAACGCGGTCACGGCTTTGCCATCGTCGATGAGGTCGACTCGATCCTGATCGATGAGGCGCGCACCCCGCTGATCATCTCCGGCCGGACCGAGGATCGCACCGAATTCTACAAGACGATCAACGAGCTGATCCCGCTGATGGGCGAGGAGTGCTACGAGATCGACGAGAAGGCCCGCACCATCCTTCTGACTGAAGAAGGCAACGAGGAAATCGAGCGCCTGCTGCACGAGCGCGAACTCCTCGCGGAAGGCGACCTCTATGACGTCGAGAACATCCAGGTTGTCCACCACGTCAACCAGGCCCTCAAGGCGCACAAAATCTTCGTGCGCGACAAGGATTACATCATCAAGGACAATGCGGTTGTCCTGATCGACGAATTCACTGGCCGCATGATGCCGGGCCGCCGCCTGTCCGATGGCCTGCACCAGGCGATCGAGGCCAAGGAAGGCACCGAGATCCAGCCGGAAAACCAGACCCTCGCCTCGGTCACTTTCCAGAATTATTTCCGCCTCTACGACAAGCTCGCCGGCATGACCGGTACGGCGCTCACCGAGGCCGACGAATTCTTCGACATCTACAAGCTGGCCGTGGTCGAGATTCCGACCAACAAGCCGATCGCCCGGATCGACGAGGAAGACGAAGTCTACCGCACGCTGGAAGAGAAATACGCCGCCATCATCGACGAGATCGTCGATTGCCAGGAGCGCGGCCAGCCGGTCCTGGTCGGCACGGCCTCGATCGAAAAGTCGGAAGTCATCGACCGGCTGATGAGTGACAAGGCCCTGTTCAAGAAGATGCTGGGCCATCTTTATCCCAAGGACGAGGCGGCCAAGGCCGAGTTCGAAAAATCAGCCCGCCCGGTCGAGCGCACGCTGCCGGAAATGCTCAAACTGATCCCGCTCGAGCACCAGGTGCTCAATGCGCGCTATCACGAGCAGGAAGCCTTCATCGTCGCCCAGGCCGGTGTGCCGGGTGCGGTGACAATCGCCACCAACATGGCCGGTCGCGGTACCGACATTCAGCTTGGCGGCAATCCCGACATGCGTCTGGATGCCTGGAAAGCCGAACAGGAAGCCGCCGGCAAAACCCCGACCCAGACCGAGATTGATCGCGAGATGGACGCCATCAAGGCCGACATCGCCGAGAAGAAGCGCCACGCACTCGATGCCGGCGGACTGTATGTCCTCGCCACCGAACGCCATGAAAGCCGCCGCATCGACAACCAGCTGCGCGGCCGGACCGGTCGCCAGGGCGATCCGGGCCGCTCGAAATTCTTCATCTCGGTGCAGGACGATTTGCTGCGCATCTTCGCGCCGGAGCGTCTCGACACCATCATGCGCACGCTGGGCATGAAGGAAGGCGAGGCGATTCAGCATCCTTGGATGTCCAAGGCGCTGGAGACCTCGCAGCGCAAGGTCGAGCAGCGCAATTTCGACATCCGCAAGAACGTCCTCAAATACGATGACGTGATGAATGACCAGCGCAAGGCGGTGTTCGAACAGCGCATCGACTTCATGCTCTCCGACGATGTGGCCGAAGTCATCAAGGACATGCGCCAGTCCACGGCGGAAGACCTGGTGACCGCCCATATCCCGCCCAAGGCCTATGCCGACCAGTGGGATATTGCCGGCCTCAAGGAGCAGCTGCAGAGCGAATTCGGGCTCGACCTGCCGGTCGAAGCCTGGGCCGAGGAAGAGGGCATTGCCGACGAGGAAATCCTCGAACGCGTCTCCGCCGCCGCCGACAAGGCCTATGCCGAGAAGGCCGCCAATGCCGGTCCGGACCTGATGCGCCGGATCGAGAAATCCATCCTGCTGCAGGCCATCGACATCAATTGGCGCGAACACCTGCAAAATCTCGACGCCATGCGCTCGATGATCGGCCTGCGTTCCTACGCCCAGCGCAATCCGCTCAACGAGTTCAAGACCGAGGCCTTCAACCTGTTCGAGCGCATGATGGACAATCTGCGCGGCGAAGTGACCCGGCAGCTGATGCTGATCCGCTTCGAACGCGCACCGGCGCCGCCAAAGGAACCGGAAGGCCTGACCGCCACCCATATCGATCCGCGCACCGGCCGCAATGAGATGGCGGATCCGGGCGATGGACCGGTCGCGCCGCGTATTGCGCCGACCCAGCGCCGGGTCTCGACGCCGGTCAACGCCAACAAGCCGGAAACCTGGGGCCGGGTCGCCCGCAATGCGCCCTGCCCGTGCGGTTCCGGCAAGAAATACAAGCAATGCCACGGTGCCATCGACAACCCGCCATCGGCGTGACCGGAGCGGTCGGTGAGCCCTGTCCGCCTCCGCCCCGCTCGCCCCGGTGAGGAAGACGCGCTCTCCGAGCTGTGCCTGCAATCAAAGGCGCATTGGGGTTATGACGAGGTCTTCATGGCCGAGGTCGCGCCCTATCTGAAAGTGACGGCCGAGGACATCGAAGCCGGCCACACCACCGTCGCCGAGCTTGATGACGGCACCCCGCTGGGTGTCTGCCAGATCGATCCCGGCGGCCATCATGGCACGCTCGACCTCTTGTTCATTACCCCTGCTGCCATCGGCAAGGGCGTTGGCCGCGACCTGTTCGAGGACGCCAAGGCCAAGCTCAAGGCCCGCGGCGAAACGGTCATGACCATCCTCGCCGACCCCAATGCCGAAGCCGCCTACATCCACATGGGCGCCCGCCGCGTCGCCATGCGCCCCAGCGATGTCTTCAAGGGCCGCGAGCTGCCCTGGCTGGAAGTGGTGCTTTAGTCGCGTCCCAGCGGGCGTTCACGATAGGTCGCGACCAGAAAATCGATCAGGGCCCGGACACGGGCCGAATGCTCCCGATGCCCCGGATAGAGCACGTGCAGTGATCGCGGCTCGCTCTCCCACCTGTCCAGCACGCGCACCAATTGCCCGGCCGCCAATTCCCGTTCCGCCAGGAATGCCGGGACGAGCGCAATCCCCTGGCCGCGGACCAGAGCCGTCACGATGGCGATTGAATTGCTGATCCGCATCGGGCCGTTAAACCCCACTTCGACCTCGGCCCCGTCCCGGCTAAAACGCCAGACATCAGGCACGGCGGCATGGCTGTAGGCGAGGCAGGCATGGTCGGTGAGCTGATCGGGCGAGGTCGGCGTCCCGCGGCTCTCCAGATAGCGCGGTGATGCCACAAGCCAGCGATCCATGGGCGTCAGCCGGCGTCCGCGCAGCGAGGAATCGGCCAACGGTCCGGCACCGCGGATGGCCAGGTCGAGTCCGTGCTCGACAAGGTCGACCTGACGATCATCAAGCAGGACATCCAGCGTGATCTCCGGATATTGCTCGCGGAAGTCGACCAGCCGGTCGGTCAGGTCCGCCAGTCCCAGCGACATGGGCGCCGTCATCCGGATTCGTCCCCGCGGCGCCACGCCCGCAAGACCTGCCTGATCGTCGGCTTCGGTCAGCGTGTCGAGTATGTGGACGGCATTGCGGTAATAGTCGCGGCCGGCATCGGTCAGGCTCAACCGCCGGGTCGTCCGGACCAACAGGGCGACGCCGAGATGCGATTCCAGCTGCGCGACATGTTTCGAGACCGACGCATTGGACAGGCCAAGGTCGCGGGCAGCCGCTGCGAACCCGTCCAGCTCGACGACGCGGCGGAAGGTATTGAGCAGGAGAAAGCGATCCATAATTCACCCAAGCGAAACATTGAGGTGAAGACTATGGCAATTATCGAATTCCAGCGAAACCCGTACCTCTCCACCTATCGCGGCCCTGCCGCCCCGCATTGGAGAGAGACATGCCCCGCTTCCTGCACCTCGATCGCGTCGCCATCCCCGCCTTGCTTGCTCTTGTGGCAACATCTGTCGGGCAAGCCCAGCAGGTTGGCCACAGTCCCTGGGGCGCCGATGACGAGATCGGCCGCCTCAATGACATGACCGATGCCAGCCGTGCGGCCATCCTTGGCCGGATCAAGGGCGGCACAAGCTATGACCTGGCCGTCGAATATTTCATCGGCATGCCCAGCTGGCAGGCGGCGGGCGACCCGCATTACCGGCTCTGGATGACCCACACACCGCGCGGCACCGCGATCGACGATCCGCTCGGCGTCGGGGACGGCGTCAACGCGCATGTCAGCTATTCCGGCTCGGCGGTCAGCCTCTACACGCATACAGGCACCCATATCGATGCACTCAGCCATTTCGGAATTGATGGTCGGATCTGGAACGGTTTCACCGCCGACGAGCATCTTGGCGATCGCGGCTGGCAACGGGCCGACGCCGGCGCCTTGCCGCCGATCATTGCGCGCGGCCTGCTGGTCGACCTCCCGGCCCTGTTCGACATCGACAGGCTGGAACCGGGCTATCGCGTGACCGCCACTGATATCGCAGCGGCCCTGGACGACACAGGTTTGACCATTCGCACAGGCGATGTCGTCCTGATCCGCACCGGCTGGATGCAGGATTTCGAGGATGCAGAGACCTACATGACCAACGCGCCCGGCCTCGGCATGGACGCCGCTCGCTACCTCGCCGATGCCGGCGCGATGGTGGTCGGCGCCGACAATCTCAGCTTCGAGGCCTTCCCGTCCGAGGTCGAGGGCAATTACGTGCCCGTCCACACCTTCCTGCTGGCCCAGTCGGGCATCCCGATCCTGGAAGTGGTCAATCTTGAAGGCCTGGCCCGCGATGGCGTGCATGAATTCGCCTTCATTGCGGCCTCGCTGCGCCTGCGGGGCGCCGACGCGGCGCCCATGCGGCCGATCGCCCTGCCGGTGGAGTGATGGTCATGCCGCGTCTACCGGATATCGCCCTGACCGCGCTCGCCCCGGCGATCTGGGGATGTTCCTACCTGGCCATCACGCTGAGCCTGCCGCCGGATCATGCGCTGGGCATTGCGGCGCTGCGCGCGCTGCCGGCCGGCCTGCTGCTCCTGCTGTTCGTGCGCCGGCTTCCGCGTGCCGAATGGGTGATCAAGCTCGTCATTCTCGGCGCCCTCAACTTCACGGTCTTCTGGAGCCTGCTCAACATCGCGGCCTATCGCTTGCCCGGCGGCATCGCCGCGACGGTCGGCGCCATCCAGCCGCTGTTCGTCATCGCCCTTGCACGCCTCGCATTATCCGACCGTATCCGCTCTCGCCAGGTCATTGCCGGCCTGATGGGCCTCACCGGTGTTGCCCTTCTGGTCCTCACCAGTCAGGCCCGGATCGACGCGGTCGGCGTGCTCGCCGGACTGGGCGGCGCGGCGGCCATGGCGGCCGGCAGCGTGCTCACGCGGCGGTGGCAATTCCCGGTCTCGCCGCTGACGCTGACGGCCTGGCAGTTGACGGCGGGTGGTGTCCTGCTGGTTCCGCTTGCTCTGCTGGCCGAAGGCGGGCTTCCACCGATCAATGCGCTGACGCTGGGCGGACTGGCCTGGCTCGCCCTTCCCGGCGCCGCCCTGACCTATTGGGTCTGGTTTCGCGGCCTCGCCCTGATCGGCCCGGCCCGGGCCACCCTGCTCGGCTTCCTCAGCCCGATGACCGCGGCATGTCTTGGCTGGGCGGTGCTGGGCCAAAGCCTGTCAGCCACACAGATTGGCGGCATGCTGGTCGTGCTGGCCAGTCTCTGGCTGAGTCAGACATCCCCGCCGCCGGGCACGCGGGTTAGCAGCGCCGAGACGGAGCTGTAGCATCACGACGGACGGGATGGCGGGCCTAAGCCCCCGGGAGGGTCCGGCCAATGGCGAGGAAGCGTTCACGGCGTTGCTGGCGCAGGGCTTTGGCGTCCATCTGTTCGAGCTGACCGAGATGTTTTTCGATCGCATTGCCGACCGACGTCATGGTCGCGGCCGCGTGACGGTGCGCACCGCCGATCGGCTCGGGGATGACCTGGTCAACAATCTTCATCGCCAGCAGGTCCGGCGCGGTCACTTTCATGGCGACGGCCGCATCCTTGGCGCGCGCCGAATCCTTCCACAGGATCGAGGCGCAGCCTTCCGGCGAGATCACCGAATAGATCGAGTGCTCCAGCATCATCACGACATTGGCGCTGGCCAGGGCCACGGCGCCGCCGGAACCGCCTTCACCGGTGATGGTGGAAATCAGCGGGGTGCCCAGGGTCAGGCAGCGCTCGGTCGAGCGGGCAATGGCTTCGGATTGGCCACGTTCTTCCGCGCCGAGGCCGGGATAGGCGCCGGCGGTATCGACGAAAGTGAGAACCGGCAGGTCGAATTTCTCGGCCATGTCCATCAGGCGGATCGCCTTGCGATAGCCTTCCGGACGCGCCATGCCGAAATTATGCTTGATGCGGGTTTCGGTGTCGTGGCCCTTCTCATGGCCGATCACGACCACGGAGCGCCCGCGGAAACGGCCGAGACCACCCACAATGGCCGCGTCTTCGGAGAAACGGCGATCGCCGCACAATTCCTCGAAATCCTCGATCAACGCCTTGCGGTAATCGCGGAAATGCGGCCGTTCCGGATGACGGGCGACCAGCGTCTTGCGCCAGGGGTCGAGCTTGGAATAGAGCGCAGCGAGCTGTTCAGCCGCCTTCTGGCGCAGACGCGCGGTCTCTTCCGCCATGTCCGGAGAGTCTTCACCCGCGAGGGATTCGAGCTCTTCGATCTTGGCTTCCAATTCGGCCAGCGGCCGTTCGAAATCGAGATAGGTACGTGTGGGGTCGGACATGCCCTGCCAACGCCTGTGATCACAAAGTGGGGGGCAACCTAACCACCCGGTCCCGGCGCTACAAGCCTCAAAAGCCGTGCTTACGCATACGTCAACCGGCGTCGCCGTCATCGGCACGCCGCGCCAGCGGGTGCGCCGACTGGACGAGGGATTTCAGTCTTTCGTCAAGTACATGCGTATAGATCTGCGTGGTCGAGACATCGGCATGCCCCAGCAGCATCTGCACGCTACGCAGATCGGCGCCCCGCGCCAGAAGATGAGTGGCAAAAGCGTGCCGCAGGACGTGCGGCGAGACCTTGTCCGGATCCAGACCCGCCGCCAGGGTCAGCTCGCCGAGCACCTGCGCGAAACGTTCCCGTGTCAGGTGCCCGCCTTTGGCGGTCCGCGACGGAAACAGGAAGCGAGAGGCCTTGCCGGCCTTACCCTTCTCGGACGGCAGGTGGGTCTCTCGGACGGCTTTGTAGGCGGCCACCGCGTCGAGCGCGGCCTCGGTCAGGGGCACCAGGCGTTCGCGCCCGCCCTTGCCGGTAATCTGGATACAGCGCTCGGCACGCACAAACGCCCCCAGCGGCAGGGAGACAAGTTCGGTGACGCGCAGTCCGCCGGCATAGAGCAGCTCCATGAGCGCGCGCGTGCGGACCCCGTTGGCACCGGGCTGGCCAGCGGCGGCATCAAACAGGGCGTCGACATCGGCTTCCGACAGGATTTTCGGCAGGGACCGTCCCTGTTTGGGCGCCCGCAAGGGCGTTGCCGGATTGTCGTCGCGAACCCCGTCCGACAGCAGGAAGCGGTAGAAGCGCTTGATCGCGGACAGGCGCCGCGCCGCGGTCGACGCGGCCAGACCATCGGCGGCGAAACCGGCCAGAACGGATTCGAGATCCGGCGTCGCGGCATTTTCCAGACGGCGACCACCAGTGCCGAGGCGGCTGGCGACGTCCAGCAGATCACGGCGATAGGCGTCGAGCGTGTTGACCGAAGCCCCGCGCTCAGCGGCCATCATGTCGAGAAACAGCGCGATCAGGGCGCCATTGCCATTGCGGCCACCCGGATCGGCTGGGCTCACCGCACCCTCGCGACAATGCGTTCCAGCACCAGCGCCAGGGCCTGTCGGCGCAGGCCTGCTGCATCAAGCGCCGCGATGGCACGACTGAACACGACCGGGTCGGTGGCGGTTTCGGGCCGGTTGAGCAAGGTGATGGCGAGCATGGCGGTCTCGGCTTTGGCGCCGGCCCGCATCGCCATCTCCATGGACGACCATTCCGTCACCGTCGCGATGCCGGCCTGGCCGAGCACTGTCAGGCGCATATCCCCGGGCAGGCGGGCACCCAGCTCGGCGAGAGCCAGCTGCACGCCCAAGGTATTGTCACCCTGGCTCTCGATCCAGGCCGCCAGGACGGCATCAATATTACCGCCGGACAGGGCGTCGCGCGCCACGGCCAGGGCGAGATCGAGAGTCACCATGCGGCGCGGTGACGGCGGCACCCAGTCCGGCATCTCGGCATCGACCGGCGTGCCGTCGGCGTAAATCAGCTGCCCGTCTGCGGTTTCGACAATCGGCTGACCGGCGAGTGCGGCCGGGCTGGGCCGGTGCGGCGGACCGTCGACCAGACCATCGCGCCAGCGCGCCGCCGCGCGCAGGTCGCCGACGATCACCGCCGCCAGGGCGATGTCATAGCCATGGGCAAGCGCCGCCTCGGTCAGCGGCAGGGTGTCAACTTCACGGCCGTGATGACGGGCGACATGGATGAAACGCGCGGCATCGGACGTATCGGCCAGCATGTGTCCGAGCGCCAGACCGGCGACCTCGCGATCACCCCCCTGTGCCAGGATTTCTTCCAGCGCGTGGTGACGTTCGCGCCCGGTCAGCGCCAAAGCGGCCTCAAGAGCTGCCTTGACATCGCTGACCGGCACCGGTTCAAAATCCGGCGTGTGGCCGAGCGAGCGCAGCCAGCCCGGCGCCGTCGCGGCGATGGCCGGCGTGTCGGCTTCCGGGTCTACCAGATAGCGCGCCATCGCGAAGTCCAGGCCGCTATCGGCCGGCGCAACACTGTCAGCGACCGGCGTATCCAGCGTGATTGAAAACAGGCGCGCATCGAAATCATCATCGTCCGAGCCCGAGCGCGCGAGTTCGGCGGTCAGCTCGGCTGCAGCGCCCTGCCCGTCCATGGCCAGGCAGAAGGCGCGGCGACGCAGCCATTCCGGCACATCGCGGTTTTCGATCAGGGCGTTGGCGGTCTGGCAGGCGCGCTCGGGTTCGCCAACGGCGAAACCAAGCTCGGCATGCCAGCGGGCAAGCTCCGGACGCCGATTGACGGTCGGGGTACGTTCCAGCAGGTCAAACGCGTCATGGACGCCACCGGCAGCCAGCAAGCGGTCAACCCGCAACTCGGCCAGGCGGGCATCGCCGCGGCCACCCGCCGGCGGCTGTCCACCGGTGAGCAGGATCAGGCGCGCCGTATCGGCCAACGCCTCGCTCGCATAACCAGGCCCGTCCGAGGCCGGCAGGCGCGACAGCACGGCCTCGGCCATGTCGCGGCTGGTCCCGGCCCACAAACGATCGCCCAAACCGCGATTGGTCAGCGACACCTCAAGCGGATCGAGCGCATCAAGACGCTCGACCTCGATCGGATTTTGGGCTGCGGCTGTACCGCCCAGAAGCGCTGCCAGCAGGCTAGCGCGGGAAATCATCTTCCAGCTCGACACGCACATTCTCCCGGGTCGGCTCCAGGCCATTGGCAATCAGGACCAGCGTGCCAAATCCGATCGCGACAAGACCGGCGATAACCACCACACCCACCAGAAAACCACGCATGAAACCGACTCCTCAGACCCCTTGAAAACCCGCCGTCGCACTGCGGGCCGTACAGGTGACGAGCCTAACCCTGATTGCGGCGATTTCCAGACCGTTTATACCGCTAGCATGTCGCGCGTTCACAAACCGCCCAAAACACTCGTCCTGATCGGCCTGATGGGCGTCGGCAAGACTACGGTCGGCCGTCGCCTCGCGCATGCGCTGAAACTGGATTTCCACGATGCCGACGAGGCGGTCGAACAGGCCGCCGGTCGCAGCGTGGCTGAGATATTCGAGGATTTCGGCGAGGCCGCCTTTCGCGAAGGCGAGCGCAAGGTTATCGCCCGCCTGCTTGATGAGCCGCCGATGGTGCTGGCGCTGGGCGGCGGCGCCTTTGTCGATGAGGAGACCCGGGCCCGGGTCAAGGCGAAGGCAACCTCGATCTGGTTGAAGGCCGATGTCGAGACCCTGGTCAAACGCGTCACTCGCCGCGACACCCGCCCGCTGCTGCGCGATGAAGACCCGGAAAGCGTGCTGCGTGCCTTGCTCAACAAGCGCGAGGCCGCGTATGCAGAGGCTGATATCCATGTCGATGCGTCCGGTGGCTCGCACCAGATCACGCTCGACGCGATTTTGCGGGCATTGGACCTGCGGGAGGCCGAGGCTTGAGTGAGGTTTTGCGGGTCAATGTCGGGCTCGGCGAGCGCGCCTATGACGTGCTGGTCGGCGCCGGCGCGCTGGCAGCGGCGGGTCCGGAGCTGGTCCCGCACTTCCCGCGTGGCCGCGCCATTCTTGTTACCGACCGGCATGTCGCGGCCCTGCATCTGGAAGCCGTCAGCGATACCCTTGCCGCGCAGGGGCTGCGCGTTGACCCGGTCATTGTCGAGCCGGGCGAAACCTCGAAAAGCTGGACCGGTCTGGCCGGTGTCGTCGATGCGCTGCTGGATCGCAATGTCGAGCGCTCCGAGGCGGTCATTGCCTTGGGTGGCGGTGTGATCGGCGATCTGACAGGCTTTGCCGCCGCCGTGACCAAGCGCGGCGTCGACTTCATCCAGATCCCGACCACCTTGCTGGCCCAGGTCGACAGCTCGGTCGGCGGCAAGACCGGGATCAACACCACCCACGGCAAGAATTTCGCCGGCGCCTTCCATCAGCCACGACTGGTGATCGCGGACCGCGACTTGCTCGCCACCCTGCCCGATCGTGAGCGCCGCGCCGGCTATGCCGAAATCGTCAAAGCAGCCCTGATCGGTGACGCCGCGATGTTTGATCGCCTCGAAGCCGCCGGCGCCGATGTGCTCGATGGTCGGGAACTGGACACCGCCGTGGCCGCGGCCATCGCCTTCAAGGCCCGCATCGTCGCCGAGGATGAGCGCGAGGGCGGGGTGCGGGCCCTGCTCAATCTTGGCCACACATTCGGCCATGCCTTCGAAGGGGATGCCCCAAAGGATGTCATCCGCCACGGCGAAGCCGTTGCCGCCGGGATCGCCCTGGCCTTTGCCTATTCCGCCCATCGCGGCGATTGCAGCGCAATAGACGCTGCCCGCGTCGCGGCCCATCTGCGCGCCATCGGCCTGCCCGCGACGCCCAATGAACTGGCCCATACCGACTGGAACGCCGCCAGCCTTGTTGCCCGCATGCGGGACGACAAGAAGAACAGGGATGGCCGGATCACGCTCATTCTCACGCGCGGCATCGGCGCCGCCTTCATTGACGCCGCCGCCGATGAAGCCGACCTTCTCGCCTTTATGGAGACCCAGCTCTCATGAGCCTCGACTGGACAATAATCGGACCGGCCCTGACGATTTTGGGTCTTTTGTTGCTGTCTGCCTTTTTCTCCGGATCGGAGACCTCGCTCACCGCGACGTCGCGGGCCCGAATGCTGCAGCTCGAGCGCGAGAAAAATCCGGCCGCCGCGCGCGTCAACATCCTGATCTCCGACGGTGAGAGCCTGCTGGGCGCCATCCTGCTCGGCAACAATCTGGTCAATATCCTGGCATCAATGATCGCTGGCCAGTTGTTCGAGACCATGCTCGGCGGCAACAGCGTCGTCTGGGCGACGCTGGTCATGACCATTCTCGTCCTCGTCTTTGCCGAGGTCATGCCGAAGACCTATGCCCTGTCGAACCCGGAACGCTTCGCGCTGGTCGTTTCCCGGCCGATCCTGATCGTGGTCCGCGTCTTTGCCCCGGTGGTCGGCGCGGTGCAATTCGTGGTGCGCAATGTGCTGCGGATGTTCGGCGCCAATGTCGACGGGCCGGTCCTGTCTTCGCATGACGAACTGCGCGGCGCGATCGCCCTGCACCATGAAGAAGGCGGCGTCGTCAAGGACGACCGCGACATGCTGGGTGGCGTGCTCGACCTGCGCGATCTCACGGTCGACGACATCATGGTGCACCGCAAGTCCATCCTGATGATTGATGCCGACAAACCGTCCGAGGCCATCGTCACCGAGGCCCTGCACTCACCGCACACCCGCCTGCCGATCTACAAGGGCGACACCGAGAACATCGTCGGCATCCTGCATGTCCGCGACATTGCCCGCGCCCTGCACGAGGCCGACGGCAATGCCTCTGTTATCGATATCGACGCGCTGCGCCGCGAACCCTGGTTCGTGCCTGAGACCACCGAAGTCCTCGATCAGCTCAACGCCTTCCGCGAAAAGCGTGAGCATTTCGCCCTCGTCGTCGACGAGTATGGCGCCCTGATGGGCCTGGTAACGCTGGAAGACATTCTCGAAGAAATCGTCGGCGCCATCGAGGACGAGCACGATGTCACCGTGGAAGGCATCCAGCCCGATGGCGACGGCATCTGGCTGGTCGACGGCACCCTGCCGATCCGCGATCTCAACCGGGCGCTGGACTGGGAATTGCCCGACGAGGAAGCCGTCACGATTGCCGGTCTCGTCATCCATGAAGCCCAGACCATCCCCGAACGCGGCCAGGTCTTCGGCTTCCATGGCGCCCGTTTCGAAGTCGTCGAGCGTCGCCGCAACCAGATCACCAAATTGCGGGTCTCGGTCAGTCCCGACGATGTGGTGGCGAGCAGCTAGGCTTCCGTGACCTAGCGTTCAGGCGACACGGCGTCAGCGATCAGCGTCTCATAAGCATTGCAGGTTCCGCGTGGCGTTTCGCCCCGCTCCGCGGTGTCCTCTTCGGCCCGCGCCTCTTCCACCAGATCGCCCAGCGCATCTGCGAACACGCTCGACAAGTCCATGACATCCGCCAGATCGGTGAAGGCATCCGCCCCGTCGAGAATTGTGGTCACACCCCCGCCGGATGCGAGATGGTTTTGCGATGCCCAGCGGATGGCGGCGATCTGGCGTCCGTCCGCATCGAGTATCTCCGCCTCCACACCCAGCGCACCAATCCCGAGCGGGACACGCGGGTTGAAGGGCCCGGGAACGGCAACGCCGATCAGTCGCGACATGCCGGTGGTGGCGACATTATTGCGGCGGATGCCGGTGACCGCGGCGATGACATCACCACGCTGAACCGGTGTGGTCCCCGGTTGGTGCCGGACCGGCTCGACGGAAAAACCGGCCCGGGCCAAGCGTTGACAGAGATCACGGGAGAGTTGCAGGCGGACATCGTCGAGCCGGGCCGGAGAAATATCCCGGTCGATATCGGCCGCCGGCGCCATGACGACAGGCGGCAGATATAGCGTGGCCAATTGCGCCAGGGCCGCCGGATCGGCAAACTCCTCGACAGCCAGCAGGCGCCGTTCGCCGGCCACAAGATGCGCGCTCGACGACAGAGTCGTGGGGGTTTCGAAACTTGTCGAGCAGGCCGCGGTACCAGCCGCGAGCGTCAGCGGCAGCAGGCGCCGCATGATTGTGTTGAATCTGAGCATGATGCTGTCCCCGATGGCCGCGACGTACCTTGCATGTGAAGCGCGAGGCACGATACCTGCGACTTATTCGATCGCCGCCTTCGCGCGGATCACCAGGGCATGCACCGGACCGGCCAGTTCGTCAGCCAATGCCTCATTGACCAGTCGGTGCCTGGCCACGCGTGTCAGGCCGTCAAAGCGGCTGGCGGTGATGTCGACGGTAAAATGACTCTCGCCACCCGGACGGGCGCCGGCATGACCGGCATGGAGATGACTGTCATCGGTCACCGTCAATGCGCTCGGCGTGAAGACTTTTTGCAGCTTGGCCTCTATCCTGGCGGCAAGATTTTCCATTTTCACACCTCTTTGTTCATCGGCTTCATTGCCGCTTTACAGACGCATGACCATAATCGGGGATCATGTCCGAAGCCTACAATTACAAACCGCGGTTCAAAGATATCCGCATCAAGCCGCCCAAGGACCAGCCGGCGCCGGAAGAGCGTGTCTGCGAATGGCCGGGCTGCAAGAAGCATGGCGACAGCCGCGCACCGAAAGCGAATGACCGGCTCAATGACTTCTACTGGTTCTGCCAGAGCCACGCCTCGGAATACAACAAGTCGTGGAATTTCTTCGAGGGCATGAGCGAGAATGCCGCCCAGTCCTTCCGCGAAAGTGCCGCCTATGGCCACCGTCCGACCTGGGGATGGAAGAACACCCATTCCGCCTCGGCCAAGGCCGCCAAGGCCAGCCGCGATTTTGCCGACGGTTTCAACGATCCCTATGGCATGTTCGGCGACCGCAAGGACCCGCACAAGGAAGCGCCGCGCGAAAAATCCATGGGCCGGCTGCAGACCAAGGCGCTGGAGACCATGTCGCTCGATCCGGATGTCGATCCGGCGACCGTGCGCAAGCGCTATGCCGAGCTGGTCAAACAATTCCACCCGGACGCCAATGGCGGTGATCGCTCGAGCGAGGAACAGCTGGGCCGCGTCATCGCCTCCTACCAGATCCTCAAAAGCGCCGGCATGGCATGACGCGGCTGAGCTAACGCTTTGTTTGCCTTCCGGGTCGATCCTGTGGCCGGGCAAATAATTTTGGGGCATTTCATGTCGGACAATCCGGGCATTCCACTTCCGGTCAGGATTGCAACGCTCGGGCTGGCATGTCTTCCCATGCTGTATATGGGCCTGTGGTCGGCGATGATCATCGGCAGTTTTTCCGGCCTCTGGCACCCCAGGCTCGGCGATCTCGATATCGGCACCGCAATCCTGCGTTCGGACCCGATCGAAATCATCGGCTTTGCCTCAATGAGCGTTTGCTGGCTGGCGGGCCTGGTGTGTCTGGTGCTCAATCGCCGTGCCGCAATCCTGGCACTCGGCCTTGCCTGCCTCATCCACCTCGTGGTCTGGCTGAAAATCACGGACGGCCAGTATTATTCCGGACAGTTCGGCCTGATTGTGATCCTCATCGAAATGCTCGCCATCACCCTGGCCCACTTCACCACACGCGGTCGTCGCCTGATCTGAGTGACATGCAGTCACCGCCATTGACTTGAAGCGTCGGCAGGCGTGCGATACCCCGGTAGCGTCCGTTTATACGCACCGCAACAAATGACGCGTGCGCCCAGCCATAAAGACCGGTTCGATGAGCGATAGTTTCCCCCTTTCCGCGCCTGATGCCAAAGCCGATTGCAAGGAGCTGTTCGGCTTCGATCCGGGCTTTGACGTCGCCATGTTCTCGACGCCGGACGAGCACACCCCGATTCTCGATCCGGACTATGTGTTCGACCCGGCCACCACACGCGCCATCCTCGCCGGCTTCGCCTATAACCGCCGGGTGATGATCCAGGGCTATCACGGCACCGGCAAGTCGACCCATGTCGAGCAGGTCGCGGCCCGCCTCAACTGGCCGATGGTCCGGGTCAATCTGGACAGTCATGTCAGCCGTATCGACATGGTCGGCAAGGACGCCATCGTGTTGAAGGACGGCAAGCAGATCACCGAATTCCAGGAAGGCATCCTGCCCTGGGCCCTGCAACGCCCGGTCGCCCTCCTGTTTGATGAATACGACGCCGGCCGCCCGGACGTGATGTTCGTGATCCAGCGCGTGCTGGAAGCCGCCGGCTCGCTGACCCTGCTGGACCAGACCAAGGTGATCCGGCCGCACCCCTATTTCCGCCTGTTCTCGACCACCAACACGATCGGTCTGGGCGATACGACGGGCCTTTATCACGGCACCCAGCAGATCAATCAGGGCCAGATGGACCGCTGGTCCATCGTCGCCACGCTGAACTATCTGCCGCGCGAAACCGAAAACGCCATCGTGCTGGCCAAGATGAAATCGCTGGCCGGATCCGAAGAGGGCCGCAAACAGGTCGCCGACATGGTCAAGGTCGCCGATCTCACCCGCGAAGCCTTCATCAATGGCGATATCTCAACCGTGATGAGCCCGCGCACCGTTCTCACCTGGGCCGAAAACCACCAGATTTTCGGCGATCTCGGCGCCGCTTTCCGCCTCACCTTCCTGAACAAGTGCGACGAACTGGAACGCCCGGTGATTGCCGAGATGTATCAGCGCGTGTTCGATGTGAACCTGCCGGAAGCGCCGGTGAAAAGTGTGAGCGCGGCCTAACCCGCGCTCTCATCCACCTCAGCCGCGATCACCAACAATTCGCCGTCACGGCGCGTCACCGTGACCATCAGCGCTGCGCCGGGCTGGAACAGCTCGATATCGACGCCCTCATCAACCGCAAACGGCATGACCATGGCGCCCATGCCCAGTTCCGGCATGGCTTCATGGCGCAGGAGCGTGGTGCGGGCGTCGGTGTCGACCGTGCGCACATCGGCAGAGACCACCGATTGTGCCGTCGTTTCGGCATCGGCCATGGCGTGACCGCCATGATGGCCGTGGTGATCGGCGCTGCCGGTGGCAAGCAGGAGGCTGGTGGCGAGAAGTGTGATCATGGCTGATGTCCTTGATGCGGGTTGGCGGAGGCCGGAGCGTTCGAAGCAGTCGTGTCGATGCCATCGCGGCTGAGTTCATCGGCGCTGGCCGGGCGGGCCTCGCCCTCGGGATTGTCATACCAGCCCGGATCGCCATCGCCGGTCAGGCGGTCGCGAACCTTCAATATGGTGAACATGCCGCCCATGGTGATGTAGTCGCGCGGGCCTCGGGCGCCGACCATGGGCAGGGAATTGTCCGGCACCGGCATATGGCCCATCTCGATGTGCTGGCCCATCTCGCCCATCCCGTCCTGACCCATCGTCATATAGGTGGGCAGGAGGGCGCCGACGGCGCGGTCGATGCGGCGGGCATTGACGCCCGTGAGATTGGGAATGCCATGGCCCATCTGGTTCATGACGTGATGGGTCATGTGGCAATGCATGGCCCAGTCGCCGGGATTGTCGGCGATGAATTCGACCGTGCGTGTCGACCCGGTCGGCACCAGCACGGTGGTGTCGGGATGGCGCGCCGAGACCGGGATCACGCCGCCATCGGTCTCCGTGATGGTGAAGGCATAGCCGTGCAGATGGATCGGGTGATGATCCATGGCCGAAAGATTGCCGAAGCGGATCCGAACCCGCTCGCCGCGCTGGGCGACCAGGGGTGAGGTGCCGGGATAGCAGCGCGCATTCATGGTCAGGATGTTGAAATCGCCCATCGCATTGGGATCGGGCCGTTCAGCCCCCGGGTGCAGCACCCATTCCGACAGCATGATGGCGTAATCCCGATCCGGGCGCGGACCGGAGCGTTGGCGCGGATGGACCACGATCATGCCCATCATGCCCAGCGCCATCTGGGTCATCTCGTCATGATGCGAGTGGTACATGAAGGTACCGTGCTGGCGGAAGGTCCACTCATAGACGAAGGTCTCGCCGGGATGGATGGCGCGCTGGTTGAGACCGCCCACCCCGTCCATGCCCGAGGGCAGGATGACGCCATGCCAGTGCACGGTCGTCGGTGCCGGCAGGCGATTGGTGACATAGACCCGCACCCGGTCGCCCTCGACGGCCTCGATGGTCGGCCCGTGGGTGCGGCCATTATAGCCCCAGGTTTTCGCGTTGAGGCCCGGCGCAAAACTGTGCTCGACCTCTTCGGAGATGAGGTGGAAGACCTTGACCCCGTCGACAATCCGGTAGGGCAGAGTGGCGCCATCCGGTGTGACAACCGGCGTATAATCCCGGTCCGGCCGCCCCGGTGCATAATCGCGGTCATGCGCCACCGACGCGCTGTGGGCGGCGGCACGGACGGGTTGCGCCGTTGCGGACCCGCCAGCCAGGCCGGCCGCGGCAACCCCGGCACTGCCGACCAGCAGGGCGTCGCGTCTGGAAATCGGCATCAGTGACCTCCCCCGGTCCGGCCTGTTGCTGCACCGCCCGGATCGGCCGCATCGATCATGACCGGCGAGCCGCCGGCGCGGATTTGCTGCAGGGATATGCGAGCCTCGTGCAAGTCCTTCAGGGCATCGACATAGGCTTGGCCGGTGCGTGTGCGCATCTGTACCGCAGCCATCAGATCAAACACCGAGACCTGCATCGCATTGTACTGGCGCATTGTCGCATCCATCAAACGTTCGGTCGCCGGAAGGGCGTCGGTTTCGAGCTGGTCGATCCGGCTTGCCGCGAGATCGGTGGCCGCCTGTGCGGCACGGATCGCGGTGCGGATCTCGTGCACCAGGGCTGCATGCCGGTCGACCGCCTGACCGGCCCGCAGACGCGCGGCCGTGCGGCGGGCATCGCCCGTGTCAAACACCGGCAGCGCGAATTCCACTGTCCAGCCGCGCGACCACTCGGCCTCCTCACGTTCCCAGACCGCGCCGATTTCAGCGTGCTCAAGCAGGCTGGCCCAATTCTCCAGACCTGCCTCGCCGGCACTGGCCTCCACGCGCGAAGCGGCCGCCTGCAAGGGCAGGCTGGCGACCATCGCCTCGGCCGCGTCGAGCGCCAAATCGCGGGCCGGATCGAAAGTCGGCAAGCGCGTAGGCAGGCTGTCCTCGGGCAGGTCGACGCCCAATTGCCGGACGAGGGCCAGACGGGCCTGGACGGCGGCGTGGCGAGAATCAAGAAGGTCCAGCTCTGCCTGTCGCGCAAAGACCCGCTCGCGTTCCAGCTCAATCACCGGCGTATTGCCGGCCGCCCGCATCTCCTCGGCAACGACCAGGCTGGCCGTGGCGGCATCCCGAATGCGTTCCTGCAGGTCGAGACGTTGGCGTGCTGCAATGGCGGCGACCCAGGCCCGGCGGGTATCGGCGATGAAGTCGATTGTCGCCAGGACGGTGTCAGCCCGCTGCCCCTCATAGCGCTGCCGCGCAGCCTCGGCCCGCCAGGGTGTTGCCGCCAGGCCCAGAAGCGAGGTCCGCAAATCAACGTCCCAGACCCGGCCGTCACCGTGTCCGGGCAAGCTGACAGCCTCGACCACCGGATTGAGCGGACGCGAACGCTCGGCCCAATCGGCCCGCGCAATCCCCGCCTCGGCGAGCCGGGCCATCAATGTGTGATTATTGCCCAGGGCCAGACCGACTGCGGCGGCCTCGTCGAGGACTTCACCGGCCTCCGGACGGACGGCCGCCGGCAGCACTCCGAGGCGCGCCGCGACCTCGTCCATGACACCCGCCTGTTCACGGGCCGGATCGACACTCACACAAGCCGTCACAGCGAGGATGGAGGCGAGCAGGGGAAGGATTTGCAGGCGTGGAAGCATCATGCCGCTTGCGGTAACATACCCCCTAGGGGTATACAAGCGGGATGACAGATGTCCAG
The DNA here is from genome assembly GCF_001924955.1 of Maricaulis sp. W15. Classification (NCBI taxonomy): domain Bacteria; kingdom Pseudomonadati; phylum Pseudomonadota; class Alphaproteobacteria; order Maricaulales; family Maricaulaceae; genus Maricaulis; species Maricaulis sp. W15. The sequence goes on from NZ_LQXG01000007.1 coordinate 39,023, forward strand.
ACACCCCTCACCCCGGCACGGGAGAAAAGCCTCAACCGCCTCAAACGCGTGGAAGGACAGGTGCGCGGGATCGCGCGGATGATCGAGGACGACCGCTATTGCATTGACGTGCTCACACAATTGTCAGCGGTGAAGTCGGCATTGGCGGCGGTGGAGGGTGAAATCCTCAAGGACCATGCCAGCCACTGCGTCGCCTACGCGATCGAAAGCGGCGATGCCGGCGACCAGAAAGCCAAGCTGGACGAGCTGATCGGCCTTCTGGCCAAGCATTACCGGTTATAATCCGGCATCGCGGCCTCGATGGTCGCCTATTGGAAGAAGCTCAAAATCACCCGCGGCGAGCGGTTGGCGATCTCAAGCGCCTGGATGCCGAGTTGTTCGCGCACCTGAAGTGCCTGCAGCTTGGCACTTTCGCGACCGAGATCGGCGTCGATGAGATTGCCGATACCGGCGCTGGTCACATCGATCTGCTTGACCAGCAGGGTCTTCTGGATTTCCAGCGAGCGCAGCCCGACACCCAGTCGCGACACGGCAGACGTGACATCGGACATTGAGGTTTCGAACGCCGCCACATCAGCACTGGTTGGCTGGGTCGCGACAATCGAGTTGTCGCTTTGCGGCAGGTTGGCCGCCAGGCCGGCGTCAAAAATCCCGCCGCCATCGGTCAGATCTTCCGCCGCGATTGTCAGCGTGTCGCCGGGATTGGCACCGATCAGGACGGACAGGTCCTCGCCGCCGCTGCCCAGCAGGTTGAGATCGTTGAAACTGGCATTGTCGGCCAAGCGCGTCGCCTGATTGCCCAGTTCGATAAAGTCAGTCATCAGACTGCGCCAGCTCTGCTCGTCCAGCGTCGTGTCGGTGGCCGCGACGAGCTTGGACTGCATTTCCACCATCAGATCGGAAATGCCCTCAGCGGCTGCCAGCGCGGTCTCGACCACGCCGGTTCCCAGATCGATGGATGTGAGGGCGCTGCCACGGGACTCATTGTCCGTGCGCATGACCTGGGCCATCGCCCAGACCGTGCCATTATCACTGGCACTGCCTACCTTGAGCCCCGTCGCGATCCGGTCGTGCACTTTGGCACTTTCCGATTGCAGCATGCTCATATGCTGCAGCGCGGAGTTCACGGCGGCCATGGAATGGACCGAAAAGGTCATCCTGCCGACACTCGCCACCATCTTGCCGACCCGCCTTGGCATTTTTGCCTATACGGGTCCGTCGACCAGTTTTCCACGATTGGGTTAGCGAGAAGTTGACGGCCACGCCCCGATCAAGGCCGTCTTTCAACGGGCCGACCCGTCCGGGCATCAGCCGCCATGCTTGGTCGGCGAAGCCGGAGCGGCCTCCCCGTCACGCTCCAGTGTTTCAAGGGCCAGTGAGACCTGGCGGACAATGGCCGGCGTGCCGCCAGGCATCCCTTCCTCGACCGCAACCGCCTCTTCATTTGCGTCATGTTCCCAACGGCGCAGGATCTCGATTTTCTGGGCGCGGCTCAGATCGCGGCACGCCAGGACACCGTCAGGCGTCGCGAAGGCATCAGCCGGGTCGAGCAATGCGTTTTGATAGTCGGTTTTCAGCATCAGCCTTACTCCTGTCATCTGCCAGCCGACAACGGGTCGGCATCCTTCACCAGGCTGGCACTGCCTCGCCTGTAATTGATATGAAACGCCCGAGCGGGCCAGCCGTTCCGAGCTGTGGTTTTTGCGGCCGGGGGTGCTCGCAATTCGGCGCGAATGAATTACCCTTGCCGCCATGAGTCAGCCGCCTGCCGATCCCGACGCCTTCAAGCGCGCCCTGTCCATCACCACCCGCGCCATTGCCGGCGACCGGGATCTCGACGTGCGTTTCGGCGGCGAGATTGCCGGCCTGTCGGGTGGACGCATGGTCCTGCCCAATCCCGGCAGTGAGCCCTCGCCGGAAGCGGCGGCAGCGGTGCGCGGCCGGGCCGATGCCCTGGCTCTGCGACTGGCCCATCATGACGAGGCGGCCCATGTCCGCACCCTGCCACCCGGCGCCACGGCGCGGGCGATTTTCCACGCCGCCGAACAGGCGCGGGTCGAGGGCCTCGGCGCTCGCGACATGCACGGCATGGCCGGCAATCTTGATGCCGCCCTCGCCATGCGCTGCAAGCAGAAGGGCTGGATGCGGGTCGAGGACCGTCAGGCCGCACCGATGGAAGAGGCGCTCGCCCTTCTGGTCCGCGAACGTATCAGCGGGCGTCCGGCCCCCGCCGAGGCCGCCGGGCTGATGTCGCTCTGGCGCGACCAGATGGAAAGCGTCGCCAGCCTGTCACTCGACGCCCTCGCGGAAAATGCCGACGACCAGAAAGCCTTCGCCGACCTGCTGCGCACGGTGATCCAGGATCTCGACCTGTCGGACGAGCTCGGCGGCGATCCGGAACAATCGGAAAATCCCGAAGACGAGGATGAAGGCGTCGATCGCGAGGAACGCACCGGCGATGACGCCGAGGGCGACGACCAGCAGGGCGACCAGCCCGACACCCCCGATGCCGCCGGCACGGCGGGTGACGAAGAAGAAATCAATGCCGACACAGACGACGCCGACACCCGCGTCGACGCCATGGATGATGAAGGCGCCGCCCAGACCGCCATGCGCCCGAACTGGCAGCCGGCCAATGATCCCGACGCCAAGTCCTACAAGGTCTTCACCCGCGAATTTGACGAGATCATCCAGGCCTCCGACCTGTGCGACGCGGAAGAGCTGGAGCGCTTGCGCAAATATCTCGACAATACGCTCAAAGGCCTCGACCAGGTCGTTGGCCGTCTCGCCAACCGGCTGCAACGCCGCTTGATGGCGCAGCAGGAACGGGCCTGGAAGTTCGACCTTGAAGAAGGCGTGCTGGACGGCTCCCGCCTCGCCCGCGTCATCGCCGACCCGACCCTGCCGCTGTCCTACAAGCAGGAAAGCGATACCGAGTTTCGCGACACCATCGTCACCCTGGTGCTGGACAATTCCGGCTCGATGCGCGGCCGGCCGATCATGGTCGCGGCCGCCTGTGCCGACATCCTGGCCCGCACGCTGGAGCGCTGCGGCGTAAAGACCGAGATACTGGGCTTCACCACCAAGGCGTGGAAGGGCGGGCGCTCGAAGGAGAAATGGCTGGCCGACGGCAAGCCGCCGCATCCCGGCCGTCTCAATGATCTGCGTCACATCATCTACAAGGCCGCCGACACGCCCTGGCGGCGGGCCCGCGTCAATCTCGGCCTGATGATGCGCGAAGGCCTGTTGAAGGAAAATATTGATGGCGAGGCCCTGATGTGGGCCTGGAAGCGCATGGCCGCCCGTCCCGAACAGCGCCGCATCATGATGGTGATTTCCGACGGCGCCCCGGTCGATGACGGCACCCAGTCGGCCAATTCTGCCGGCTATCTGGAACGCCATCTGCGCGAGACCATCGCCATGATCGAGACCCGTTCGGAAGTCGAACTCCTGGCCATCGGCATCGGCCACGACGTCACCCGCTGGTATCGCCGCGCCGTGACCATCAATGATGTCGAACAACTCGGCGGCGCCATGACCGACCAGCTTGCGGCCTTGTTCGAGGAAGATGGCGGCAAGGGTGCCGGCTTCTCCAGCGGCCCGCAAGCGATGAACCGGACCGATTTCTCGTCGATTGCGGGGCGTGTTTAGGGTCGCACACCGGCCGCTGCCGAGATCGCTCTATGCCCGCCGAAACGGGGCTGGCCCCTCCCGCCCCACCGGTCTAGACAGATCGTCTCCCCGCGGCTGCGAACAGGGTCTGCCCGATGCGCTCTTTGCTTCTTCCCCTCCTCCCGCTGTGCCTGGCGGCCTGCTCGGTCGATACCGAGCTGACCCAAGCCGGCAGCCAGGCCGTGCCGCTCTATGAGCAATCGCCCGACCGCACGGATCTGGACCGGCTGAGCTATCTGGGCGGGGTCGCGCTGACCGACCCGGATGACCGGTTCGGCGGCTTCTCTGCCCTTACCCTCTCGGCCGATGGCTCCCGCCTCCTCGCCGTGTCCGACAGCGCCTATTGGATGACGGCCAATATCGGCTGGAGCGAGACCGATGGGAGCCTCCATGTCGGCGCGTTCTCAATCGCCCCCATCCTCTCCCGCACCGGCGCGCCGCTGGGCGGACGGGCCGCCGACAGCGAGGCCATCGCCGATCTCGGTGGCGGCGCCTACGCCGTCAGTTTCGAACGCGAGCACCGGATCAATACCTATGCGCTGGGTGAGGACTGGAGCCGGCTGGACAGTGCCGGCGAAGCCTTTCCGGCGCCTCCGGACGCAGCCGAATTCACCGATAATGGCGGCATGGAAGGACTAACCGCCCTGCCGGATGGCGCCCTGCTTGCGGGTATCGAGGATGGCCGTGACGGGGTCCATCCGCTCTGGCTGCATCGCGATGGAAGCTGGACCCGGTCCGAGCTGGCCGCCGAGCCGGATTATGGCCTGACCTCGCTGGACTATCATGACGGCCATGTCTATGCGCTCGAACGCTTCTGGCAATCGGGGATCGGAAACCGGATCCGCATCCTGCGTTTTCCGGCCGCCGCGCTGGGCACGGGCGAGCGCATAGAGGCGGAATTGCTCGGCACGCTGGAGGCCGGAAAGACAGTCGATAATTTCGAGGGCCTCGCCATCACCGAGCGCGGCGGCCAGACTGTCCTACTCGTGATGTCCGACGATAATTACAACCGGTCCCAGCGGACGCTGCTTATGGCCTTCCAGCTCGATTGAGCCTTCCCGGCACGCACCGACATCGCCACGGCGCGAACGCCTGGCGGTTTGGGTCGTTGAGGGGTGCGAGGTGCCTTGCCGGTGCCTTGCTATGTAAGTTTTGTGGGTGGCGCCGGGGGCACCTCGCACACGGAGATTTGGTCAGGGCCGTTACCGGCCCCGTCTCGAAACCGATGGGAACAAACGGTCGAGCTTTGTGCCGCCGTCCCATCGATGGCCACGCCGGGTTGGTCTGGCGGTGTTTCCAGGCAACCGGACGAGCTCCGTACTCCCAACGCCCCCGGATCACCAAT
>NZ_LQXG01000008.1:0-30312 GCF_001924955.1 Maricaulis sp. W15
ATAATCGCCCACTCCGTATCGCTCAAATCAAAACGGGCCATGAGCCAACTCCTTTCAAGGAGCTTGAATCACGACCCGCCAGACTTGGGAATCCCGTTTATGGGTACAGAACCTAGGACCACCGATACATTGCGGGAGAATTCTCGAGTCAGCTTCGTCAAGCTAGAGCATCATCCAGACGGATTGAATCGGCCGGGGGCATCGTGCCCAAACTCTGATTCAGACTGTCCGCCAGATGAGGAGGTCGGCGGATATGTCGAAGGCGCCACCTGTTGATATTCACAGCCGTGTTGTCGCGGCGGGGAAAAGCGGGCGCGAGCCGCTGGCGTCACCTCGATCGCTCCGTTCGTGCTGTCTGGTCCGATTCGCCGGGACGCTTTCGAAGCTTATGTCGAACCGGTCACCGCTCCCCAGCCGTCTCGGCAGATCCATCTTCCGATTCTCTGGGTGAATTTGTTTTCTGGCTTCGGTCTCCCGTCGCTTTGATGCGGCAGGATAGTAGAATAACCCTACCTCGCGGCATTGAAGGATTGCGCTACTCCAACCAAGTGCGTTAAAAATTGTCGTACACACGGCTCAAGAATGGTTTGCCCTTTTTGCTCGACGCCCTTGCGAACGAAAGAGCGTAACACGGCGTTGCAAACGCGATGCCTGTTGCGTTTTATTGGCCGCCTTCGATACTGAGTGTCCGACAGCTTACCAGGTTATAAACAACGAGATCGCGTCAATGACCAAAGATGAACTCAACAAAAAAATCTGCACAGTTTTTGGCGAGGTGTATGAACAGCAAGAAGGAAGCCTGGCGCCTGAATTGGAAGCCAAAACGGTGCTTATGGAGACCGGTTTGGACTCCCTAGGATTCGCGATTCTTGTGACAGCACTTGAAGAAAATTTGGGTTATGATCCGTTCAGCCTTTCGGATGAGGCCTACTATCCGGTGACCTTTGGTGATTTCGTAGACTTTTATTTCAAGAGTCAGCCCGAATGACGCTCAAGGGCTGCCTTGCTGCACTGAATTCCGAGCGACTGCTTTTGAGAACTCCCGAGCGCTCTATCAGCGTTGCGGAGCTACTCTCTTATCCAGATGTCGAGGCATTAGCTGGGCTTCGAGTAGCTCTCTGCTTCAAATCTGCTGAACAAGCCATGCAGGCTATTGTCGCACTGGACGGCGTCGCGCAGCAGATTGTTTTCCTTTCAGCATACTCTGATGACAAAGATTTGGGCGCGTTGATTACCCAATCTGAATGCGATCTTGTCCTGACCGATCTCGGAGTACGCCTTAACGCGATCACGGATACTCCGGTCGCCGACTCTCTGGATCAGGTCGCGGAGCTCGACCTCGATACGCGGTCCGACCTTTGTGCGAGCCGATGGGTGATGACCACGTCTGGCACGACAGGTAATCCCAAGCTCGTCGGGCATACGTTTGAGAGCTTGACGCGATCTACCAAATCAGACCCGGAACGTGGTGCAACGCAGCGGTGGGGAATGCTCTATGAGTATTCAAGGTTCGCAGGAATGCAGGTTGTGCTGCAGTCAATGATCTCCGGTGCTTGCCTGCTTCTGCCGGCGAGCGGATCTGGCCTCGCTGAACAGATTGCGTTTTTTGCGGACAGTGGGTGCACTCATGTGAGTGCCACGCCCACACTATGGCGAAAGATACTCATGACACCAGGTCATGAGCGGCTCGATCTCAGACAAATCACCCTGGGTGGCGAGATCGCGGATGACCGGATCCTGCTCAGCCTGTGCAACACCTTCCCGCAAGCCCGGGTTACCCATATTTTCGCGTCGACGGAAGCCGGTGTCGGATTTGCGGTTTCCGATCGACGCGGCGGATTCCCGGCGAGTTTCCTCACGGACCCGCCGGCAGGGATCGGAATTCGAGTTGTCGACGGACGTCTGTTCATTCGAAATTCGCAGGTCGCCCCACGATATATCGGCACGGACACCAGTTTTGCCAAAGATGGATGGGTCGATACCGGCGATGCTGTTGAGCTGCGCGAGGACCGTATTCTATTCTTGGGGCGGGCTAGCGGCGTGATCAATGTTGGCGGCGACAAGGTTCATCCTGAAGAGATCGAGAGTTTGTTGTTAGCGCATCCCAATGTTTCCGCCGCCCGGGTGTACTCGAAATCCAACCCCATCATGGGTGCGCTGGTTGCCGCCGATCTTGTACCTGTCGATTTGCAGGACAAGACGCCATCTCAGCTGAAGGCTGAAATCAAGTCCTTCATAGCCGAGCGTACTGAACGTCACAAGGTTCCCGCTTTCATCTCGCTCGTCGAAGGGTTTGATGCAAATGCTGCGGGCAAGATGCTGCGAGTGAAGCAATGAAGAATATTCTGTTGACGGGTGCGGCCCGAGGTTTGGGTCTGGCGATTGCTGAGCGGCTGGCCGCGTCCGGCGAGTATCGAGTTATTGGAATCGGGCGCACGCTCTCAGATGAATATCTGTCGCTGATGGATTCAAATGCCAGCCTATCATTTTACTCATTTGATCTCAATGACTTGGACGAAATATCAGGACTTGTGAGCTCGATCACCTCCGATTATGGTGCGCTCTATGGTGTGGTGAATAACGCCGGTATCGGACTCGACGGCGTTCTGGCGACTCAGCACAATAGCGAGATCTCGCGCGTCCTCAGGGTGAACCTGGAAGCTGCAATCTTGATGACCAAATATGGTTGCCGTTCCATGCTAAGGCATAGAACGGGGCGTATTGTGAATATCTCATCCATTATTGCCTCAACTGGATTTAGCGGTCTGGCCGCATATGCGGCTTCTAAAGCCGGGTTGGAGGGTTTCACGCGCTCATTATCCCGGGAGCTCGGGCGCGCGCGTATCACCGTGAACTGTGTCGCGCCGGGGTATATGGAAACAGATATGACGACCGGATTGGATGACGCCAAAATGGCTTCAATCCGTCGTCGTGCACCGCTTGGATTGCCGTTGGTGGAGGACGCTGCCGGTGCGGTTGCCTACCTGCTCTCCGAAGACGCAGCTCGTGTCACCGGTACAATTCTGACCGTCGATGGCGGAAGTACAGCCTAGGCGAATGCCAGGCTATCTCCGTTTGGGTTGTGGGGAAAAGTCATATGAACGCGCTTTCCATTTCGGCTACACCATGGGACGAGAGGCCATTAGGGTTGCGCACCGCCGAGTTTAAACATGCTCCGATCGAACCCGGTCAAAAGTGTGATTGGCTCGGCATCCAGAATACAGAGGTGGCCGGACGTCTTCCCGATGTGATCTATGGCCGGTTGCCGGCAGATGACATCGAGGCGCTAGCAGCTGCGCAACACGCCGGCTTCCATTTTGTGGAATGCTCGATGGATCTGGCATTGAAACTCAATAATGCTTGGTCGCCACCGAAATACGCCTCAAAGCCTTTGAGTATCGAGCCTGCCAAATCGGCCGACATCGAAGCTGTCGAGGAGTTGGCCGCGTCCATGTTCGAGTATGGCCGGTTTGCGGAAGATCCAGTCTTCGCGCGCGAAAAAGTCGCTTTACGGCAGCGCAGTATGGTCCGGGACCTGCACAAGCAGGGGGCTAGCGTCCATGTTACGCGCGCTAATGGTCAAGTCGCTGGCTTTATGATCTCGAAGCGAGATACTGCTGTCGCGACATCGCAGCTTATTCTAGGTGGTGTTGATCCGAACTTTCGGATGCTGACCTATCGTTTTTGGGCAACCTGCCTCGAAAGTCAGCGTTCTACGGGGAGCACGCTCGTAACAACCCGCGTTTCGGCCGCAAATGTTCCGGTCCTCAATCTGTATAGCGCGTTCGGATTCTCGGTGACCTCGACACTGTGGGGCGTTCGCTGGCTTCGGCGAGGCGCCAAGAGCGAGTAGAGATATCGTGGACTGACACCTATCGGAGCCGAATGCCAGGGCTCGAAACTGTGCCTTCCAAGTCAAGACGGCGGCGTGATCTCAGCGTATTCCATATTCTGAGCACACTATTTTATCGACAATGAAGATTGGCCGATCCTTGGTCTCCGCAAGAGCCTGACCGACGTACAAACCGACAAAACTGATGAGGAAAATCTGGACCCCACCGAGGAACGTCATCAGTATCGCCAGTGATGCGTAGCCTGGCACCTCGGTGCCCAGAATGACCGCGCTGAAAAATGTATAAACACCAAACAAAACCGCCATTGCGCTGACGGCCGATCCGATACCGGCCGCGAGCCATAGGGGCTTCTCGGAGTAGGCGACGATGGTCTCGATGCCCAGTCGAGCGAGCTTGATGAAGTTGTAGCTCGATTGGCCAACAGCGCGCTCATCGCGAGCTATCTTCACGAAAGCCTTCGAAAAACCGAGCTGGCTCATAATCGCGGGGAAAAGGCGCAATTGTTCCGGGTATTCGCGGTAGGCATGTGCGACGCGGTCAGAGAATATCCTGAAATTTCCCACTTTTGCGGAGACTTCCAGTCCGGATGCCCAGCGCAGAACTCCATTGAAGAGCGCTGACCCCAAATTGCGTCCGGCGCCTAGTCCCGAGCTGATACGTTCAGCAATGACAATGTCGTCGTCGCCCTCTAATGCTACCGAATGCAGCTCGGCTATCGCCTCTGGCGGGTCTTGCAGGTCGCAATCCATTACCACGTACCAGCGAGCATTAGCATGCGCCATCCCGGCCGAGATCGCTGCGTGTTGACCAAAATTCCGGCTTAGTCTGACTCCAGATACACGTGCGTCACGGCGGGCCTGAGCTGTGATCAGGGGCCAGGACCCATCTGGGCTCCGATCGTCGACGAGGATGATTTCATACTCGTCCGTGATAGCGCCCAATGTAGCATGCAGCCGTTGACACATTTCATCCACAAAGGCCTCGCCCTTGTAGAATGGCACGATCACGGCGATCTCGGCCCGGTAAGCGGGGGCTTCATGGGCTTGAACATGTGGAGCAGCAAGTCTGGTCGGGCGCTGAGACAAATCGATTTCCTCAAAACTCTCGGATTTCGTTGCGACGGATCCACGTGCAATATTTGGCCGCATATCGCGGCGTGTAACCGCTTGCAATACAGGGCTGCCCGCAAGCGTCAGGACTGTGACAAGATTTTCAGGGCGCAACTTATAATTCGATCCTGATCGTCTTTGACGTTAAAATACACTGGCAATCTCACTAGTCGGTCGCTGAGCTGATTAGTATGAGTCATTGAGCCGACAAAACGCCCATACTTTTTTCCAGCCTCCGCGGTGTGCAGTGACGCATAGTGAAAAGGCGTCATGATGTCTGCTTCACGCATTGATGCGATGAAGGCGGATCGCTCATCTAGGTCATTTAGCAACATGTAGAACATGTGCCCGTTGGCTTCGCATTGCTCGGGCACCACCGGCAAGCAGACTCTCTTGTTTGCAGCTCAATCCGCAAGTTGTGGTGACGGATCGGTTGAAGTGCTACAAAGACACGATGAAACGGATCGGCAATGCCGGTCTCCAGGGCCTTGGGCATGGCTCAACAGCCGCGCCGAAAACTCCCGTCCGCCCTTCAGGCGAAGGGGCGGGCGACGGGCGGATTTCAGAGTGCTGAGACCCGGCAGAAGATCGTTTCGGCCCAATCATCCGTCCAAAGCCACTTTAGCCACGAACGTCACCCAACCGCAGAGCGGCATTCAAGGAGAGCGGCTCCGTCGCCTTGGCCAAATGGCGCCAGCGTGCGGCCTGATCCAGGTTTCAATCCCGTCAATCGAGACCGATCCGGTTTCGTCTGACGCCATCCGCCGTCCGGCGCCCGATCAACCGTGAGGGCAGGCGAGGCTATTCATCGATTGCGATAAAGACGCGACCTTCCCATGGTTCGAGCTCCAGCATGGTGTCGGCCTCAAAACGGATCGACTCGCCGGTTTGCCAATCGCGATACAAGCCCTGGTGCGGCCCCTCGTGCAGCACGGTTTGAACCGGAGCAGCGCTGAAATTGATGGCTGTCAGAACAGCATTTCTGCTGTCCTGCCTCAGGAAGCTGAAGACAGAGCTTTCGTGTGAGTTCTGGATGTTTTGCATCGGTGCGCCGGCGGCTCCGGCCCAAAGCGCGCTGTTCGCGTGCCGCAGGTCAACAAGGTCGCGGAACAAGGCATTCAATGGATGCTCGCGCCACTCGATCGGATCACGTTGGAAGAAGGCGAGGCGGTCCTGATTGCCGGCCTCTTGGCCGTTATAGATCAGGGGGATGCCGGACCCGGTGAAGGAGAGGATGATTGCTGCCTCCAGCGCGTCGCCGAAGCGCTCGAATTGCGTGCCCTCCCATGAGTTCTGATCATGGTTGGACGTGTAGCGCATGCGGTAGGCGTCGCGCGGCCAGCTATTGGCTTCTTCGTAGAAATAGTGACCACGCAGGGCGCCGGCATCGGCATGGCCCATCGCAACGTCATGCATTGTATTGTTCCAGGTCCAGGCATAGGTGGCGTCGAAGGCATCGCGATGAAGGTCGCGTTGTTCCCACTCGGCGAGCATGAACACCGGACGGATTGCGTCGAGTTCGGCGCGCACCCGCTCCCAAAAATCGATCGGGACGAAGCCGGCGACGTCGCAGCGGAAGCCGTCAAATCCGACCTCGCGAACCCAGAAGGCCATGCTTTCGGCCATGTAGTCCCGCAGGTCCGCATTGCCATAGTCGAAGTCGGCAACGTCGCTCCAGTCCGTGCCGGTCGGCGGCTGCATGTCGCCGCGCCAATCGCGGGAATACCAATCAGGATGGGCCTCAATGAGTGGATTGTCCCAAGCCGAATGATTGGCGACCCAATCGAGAATGACATGGAAGCCAAGTTCATGGGCCGCATCGATAAAGGCGCGCATGTCCTCCATCGTGCCAAGCTCTGGGTTGACTGCGCGGTAATCGCTGATCGAGTAGGGGCTGCCCAATTCGCCCTTGCGCTCAGCGACGCCGATCGGCTGCACCGGCATCAGCCAAAGGATATCAACGCCCAACTCTGCGAGGCGAGGCAGTTCGGCCTCAGCCGCAGCGATCGAGCCCTCACTCGTGAACTGACGCAGATTGATCTGGTAGAGCACTGCGTCATGGCTCCAGTCCGGGTGCTCGACGCGAACCAGCTCACTGTCGCGGGTTTCCGGTGGCACCGTCTGGGCGAGACTTGCCGAGGCGCTGGCAAGGCCAATGAGGCTGGCGGCCAATGCGGTGCGAAATGCGGACATGTGATCTCTCCCGTAGCAGGCGGGCAATATGCGGTGGAATTGCATAAAATTGCAATGTCGATGTGGCGTCGTAATTTGTGCTTTGTATCGCGAAATGGGAAGGGTTCATGGTGCGGTGCATCATAAATTTGGCATGTTTTGCAGGCCAATGGATATCGACAAGCCTGACCAAAGTCGGCCAAGCTGGCGCCTTGTTCCCGATCCAGATGAGGGCCGAGCTCAATGCCATCCCAATCCTTTGAACAAGAGAGCGGCTTGCCACGGATTGCCATCATCGGCGGCGGGTCGGCTGGCTGGATGGCGGCTGCCGCGATTATCAAAGCAACCAAGGGAGCGGCATCGGTCACGCTGGTTGAATCTGAACAGATCGGTGTCGTCGGTGTCGGGGAGGCGACCATCCCCCCGATCAAGCTGTTCAACCAGATGCTGGGTATCGACGAGAATGAGTTCGTGCGTGAGACCCAGGGCTCGTTCAAGCTGGGCATTGAATTCGTCGACTGGTCCCGCAGGGGGCAGCGCTATTTTCATCCGTTCGGAACCCATGGCCGGGACTTTGATTCCGTACCGCTTTACCAGTACTGGCTGCGGGAACGTCGGCGCGGCGACGAAACGCCGCTTGATGCTTACTCCATGGCCTGGGTGGTCGCGCGCGAGAACCGGTTTTCGCCTCCTGCCCGCGACCCGCGTCTCGTCCAGTCGACCTTCGACTACGCCTACCATTTCGACACCATTCTCTATGGTCAGTTCCTGCGGCGATATTCCGAGGCGCGCGGCGTGGATCGTGAGGAAGGGCGGGTTGTGGAGACCCGCCTGTCCGAAACCGGTGATGTCGCTGCGGTCGTCATGGAAGACGGGCGCGCGATCGAGGCTGACTTCTTCATTGATTGCACGGGCTTCTTCGGTCTGTTGATCGAGCAGGCCCTCAAAACCGGCTATGAAGACTGGACCCATTGGTTGCCCTGCGACCGCGCGATGGCCGTACCCAGCGAGACCGCAGGAGATTTCACCCCCTACACCCGGTCGACAGCGCGCGAGGCCGGGTGGCAATGGCGCATCCCGCTGCAGCACCGCACCGGCAATGGCCATGTCTATGCCAGCCAGTTTATCACTGACGACGAGGCCAGCGATACGCTTCTGGCCAATCTCGACGGCAAGCCGCTGGCCGATCCGCGACCGCTTCGTTTCACCACCGGCCGCCGCCGCAAATTCTGGAACCGCAATGTGGTGGCCCTGGGTCTGTCTGCCGGTTTCATGGAGCCGCTGGAATCCACCAGTCTTCACCTGATCCAGACGGGAATAAACCGCCTGCTCGCCCTGTTCCCCGGCACAGGGGATAACCGCCTTGAAGCGGCCGAGTTCAACCGGCTGACCGGCGAGGAATATGAGCGCATCCGCGACTTCCTCATTCTCCACTATCATGCGACGACCCGGGATGATGCGCCGCTTTGGCGTTACACGGCCAATATGGACATTCCCGACAGCCTGGCTTGGAGAATGGAGCATTTTCGCGCCACGGGACGTCTCGTCTCGCCCGGCACCGAACTCTTTCTCAACCCGTCCTGGATGGCCGTTTATGCAGGTCAGGAGATTGAGCCCGCGGGGCTGGATCCGTTGGTTGTGGGCAGTCAGGTCGATGGTGCCGAGCGCCTGGCCGGGTTGCGTCGGGTCATGGCGGAGGCGGTGGCGCCGGTGCCGGATCACCGTGCCTATATCGAGCGCTTTTGCAAGGCTGACGCCTAGCGGTCCATCGCCGCCGGGCAATGCTTGGCAAGAAAGTCCGAATGTGTCGGTAGTGTTGCGGCGGCTTGGCCAACGATCTTCTGGATGTTGCCAAGGAAGTCGCTGAGCTGGCCCGCCGCCAGGGCGTCGGCCATTGGGTGATAGCCTTTCGGATTCACGCCCTGGCCCAGCATGACCTGAAGCCAGCTGGAGTCGGTGAACAGGTCTTCCTCGCGATGATAGAGGCGACCATTGGCGCGGAACAGGTCGAGCTTGGCGCTCAGCGTGTCGGGCACGGACATCGCGGCGCAATCCTGCCAGAAGTCGGAATCGGTCCGCTCATTGAGGTGGTAGTGCAGGATGATGAAGTCGCGCACGCGTTCATATTCGAGCGCCATCTGACGATTGTATTCATCGCGGTCAGCCGCCGCGAGATCACCATCCGGGAACAGGGCGATCAACCGGCTGATGCCAGACTGGACGAGGTGGATCGAGGTGGACTCCAGGGGTTCAAGAAAGCCGGATGCCAGGCCCAGGGCTACGACATTGCGATTCCAGAACTGCTTGCGCCGACCGGTCACAAACCGGATCACGCGGGGCTCGGCCAGCGCCTCTCCCTCCAGATTGGCCAGCAGCGTTTCGGTTGCCGCCGCCTCGCTCATATGGGCGCTGGAAAAGACATGGCCATTGCCGGTGCGGTGCTGCAGCGGGATACGCCATTGCCAGCCAGCCTTGTGGGCAATCGCCTGGGTGTAGGGGCGGATCGGCGCCTGTGCATTCGAGCTGGGAACCGGGATGGCCCGGTCGCAGGGCAACCAATGGGTCCAGTCGTCATAGCCGGTCTTGAGGGCTTGCTCGATCAGCAGGCCTCTGAAACCCGAGCAGTCGATGAAGAGGTCGGCCTCCAGGGTGCGACCGTCCCTCAGCCGTACGGCGGTAACATGGCCGCTTTCCGGGTCCATGATCGTGTCGTCGATCAGGCCTTCAACCCGGATGACGTCGCGCTGTTCGGCATAGTCGCGCAGGAATTTCCCGTAAAGCGAGGCATCGAAATGATAGGCATAGGCGATCCCGGACAGCGGGGAATTGCCAACTTTCTCGAGCGGGGCAAAGCGCATCTGGCGCGCAGCTGCGGTGTTCAGGCAGTAGTCCCAAAGGCTTTCGCTCGCGCCTCCGGCTCGGGCGCGCAGCCAGTAGTGATGGAAGGGAACTTGCTGCAGGTTGAGGCCGATCGACCCGAAATTGTGGAGGTAGGCCTCGCCTTGCCGGCGCCAGTTGATGAATTCAATGCCCAGCTTGAAGGAACCGTTGGTGCGCGCCACGAATTCGCGCTCATCAATGCAGAGCACGGAATTGAGGTGTTTGATCTGCGGGATGGTCGCCTCGCCGACACCGACGGTGCCGATCTGTTCGGATTCGACCAGTTGTATCTTGATCGTTTCACCGAGAAAGCGTGACAGCGCGGCCGCTGCCATCCAGCCCGCCGTGCCGCCGCCGACAATCAGGACAGATTTGATGCGATTGGGTGTCATGCGGACTGACCTCGATCTTGCGTTCTGAGCCCGGACCGGGGCGCAGGCAAGCAGCAGTCTGCCGCTCCGACCCGCAAAGAAAAACCCCTGCCTGCACGAGGCAGGCAGGGGCAAAAGGGGTGCGCTTCGGGAAGGAAGCGGCTATCGACGCCAGCTGAAGCCGACGAGATAAGTGGCACCATACTGCTGGTAGTCCTTCACCTGACGGGGGTCGTCATTGAGGAAGGTCACAAAGGCCTCGTCAGTCAGATTATTGCCCTGCGCAAAGATCGACAGACCATCAAGCGGACCCGGTCCGAACTCATATCCGATCTGTGCATCAATGACCGATTCCGCTTCAACATTGCGGAATTCGCGATTGGCACCGAAGCCGGTAACTTCGCCGAGGAATTCAGACCGCCAGCGGTTCGAGACCCGGGCTTCGAAGCCGCCGCGCTCATAATAGACTGTCAGGTTGCCGACATTCTCCGACAGGCCGGGAATGGCAATTGGTGCTTGGTTGGGATCCGGTTGGACTTCACTTTCCGTGTAGGAGTAGCTGGCCAACAGGCCGAAACCGCCCAGCCAGGGCGCGACGGCGTCGCCCGGGATGTTGGTCGCCACTTCGATGCCGCGGATATAGCCGCCATCCGTGTTGACGGGCTCGTAGAGGATGCCGGTCGTGACCTGCGGATTGGCCGCAATGAAGGCCGAGTCGAAGAGTGCGTTGGCAGCGTCCGTCATGTCGATCTGGCGTGCCGAGGAACCGAACACGTAGTTGTCGATATCCTTGTTGAAGATCGCCGCCGAGATGTAACCCCCACCGTCAGCGAAATAATGCTCGATCGACAGGTCCAGGGCGTCGGCAGTCACCGGACGCAAGCGCGGAGAGCCACCGGACACGGTCAGGCAGGACTGGCCACCGGCGAGGTCGTAATTGGCGCCGTTGAAGGCCGGGTTCCCGGTGCCGTCGTCGGTGGTGCAGACTTGGGTGTTGATGCCGATTTCCTGCGATGCCCGCAGTTCGTCCATGCGCGGGCGCGCCATGGTGCGGGCCGCGCCGACACGGATGAAGGTGTTCTCAGCGACTTCAAACGAGAAGTTCGCGCTCGGCAGAATGTGCGAGTAGCTATCTTCCTCGGAATAGCTGAGCAGGGCGCCCTGACCGGCTCGCGGGCCGGTGGATGACTGCTCGGTATGCACGATCTGGAGGCCGAAATTGCCGCGCACCGGGGTGTCGCCGAGGACCGAGTCCACATTGGCTTGCAGATAACCGATGACCTGCTGCTCCTCGACATCCCAGGACTTTGTGAGGACGTCGGCATTGAGGTTCGGCCGCAGCGCGTAGACACCGCTGTTCAGCATCGCGAGCGGATCATAGCTCACCATGCCAGTGATACCGATGAAGTCGAGGCTGGTCGGCTCGAGCAGCAGATCGCCCGGGATCGCGGTGGTGTTGGTCGCACCCGGATTGGCCAGGTCGATGAAATCTTCGTCCGAGCGCTTGGATTTCTCGCGGTCCGTGACGTAGACACCAACTTCGACGCTGGAGAAGAAGCCTTGCGAAATTTCGCGCTCTGCTTCGACGCGCAGTGCCGTCAGCGTATCCTCGGTGGACGGGCGCTTGATGAAGCCAACCTGCCCCCAACCCTGCGGGTCAGTGAGCAGCATCAGGCTCGGATCGGCATAATCGAGGCTGGAACCGAAGACGAAACCGCCGCTACCGCCGACTTCAAATGCCAGCGTGTCTGACGCGCCATTGCCGAAGCCCGCGCCGGTGCCGGCGTAGGATTCATAGTCGGTGTCATCGCGCTCGACGCTTGAATAAGAGAGGTCGACCGTGCCGACCCATTGGTCATTCAGGCGCTGCTCGTGATTAATGCCAAAGGACATGACATCGGCTTCGCGGAAGCGGGTGTCATTGCGGACAACGCCCTGGACGTCGGAGAAAGTGCCGGCTGTGACGAGGCCGTCCTCAACCGTATAGCCAGGCTGCAAGGTCGCGCCGCCCCAGGCCAACGGCAGCTCGATTCCACGCAGGATGCCGGTGTCTTCGAACTGGGAGTAGAAGGCGTCAATCGTGGTGTGGGTATTGGCGTTCGGCTCGAACTCCAACGTGCCGACAAAGGCGGTCCGCTCAAGTTGGCGGCTCTCGACATACGGCTTTGCGCCACCAAGCAGGAGGTCGCCCGCACCGACGGTCGGATAACCCCACGCGTCCCAGCGCTCACTCTGCGTCGGAGAGGATTGTGTGGCGAAACCGATGGCCAGGCCGATCGTGTCGTCGGCAAACTGGTCGATATAGAAGCCGGTGACGCGGTGGCCGCTGTCTTCCGAACCGGCGTTCAGGGCGCCATACTGGTTCCACTCATAGCGACCGGAAATGGCAATCGTCTGCTCGTCATTGTCGAGCGGGCGCACGGTGCGAAGATCGGCAGTCCCGGCCAGCCCCTGGCCGACCAGCTGGGCGTCCGGGGTCTTGTAAACAACGACGGAGCTGAGCAGTTCCGACGGATACTGGTCGAATTCAACGCCACGGTTGTCGCCGGCCGTGACCTGTTCGCGACCATTGAGCAGGGCCGTGGTGAAGTCCGGCCCGAGGCCGCGCACGGAGATTACCTGGGCGCGACCGCGAAGGCGTTGCGCTGCGAGGCCCGGCAGGCGTGCCAGCGACTCGGCAATCGAATTGTCAGGCAGGCGGCCGATGTCTTCAGCGGAAATGGCTTCGACGATCGACGTCGATTCGCGCTTCACGGCGATCGAGTTCTCGATGGCGCTGCGGAAGCCCGTGACGGTAATGACGTCGCTGGCGTCCCCGTCGGTCTCGTCCTGGGCAGAGGCCGGCGCGGCCAAGGCCGTCGACAGGGCCAGTGTGGAAGCCGCGCTGGCCATGAGCCAGCCACGACGCGTGGTGCGTTGATTGATCATTTAGTCCTCCCTCCGGCGTGTCGACACGAAGATTGTCGCCGCCATTCCAGTGCAAATTAATGAAAATCAATCCAGACGGCAACTGGCAATATTGCGCTTTTTTGAATCCAGCGGTGATGTGATGCGAGAATGTTACACAGCGTCCATGTGCATTGTCGCGTTGAAAACTTGACGATTCCCGCGATCCCGCCAATTGACAAGATTGCCAATGGGATGCAATTTTTTGCAAAATTGCTAAAACATGCGATTGCAAGCATGGTGTGAAATCAGCGCCTTGGTGCGCGAGGAGGACTGAGTGGAGTTGGACGCGCAATCCGAGGAGCGGTCGCAGGACCAGCCGGCGTCTGAATGGTGGAAGGGCGCGGTGATCTATCAGATCTATCCGCGCAGCTTCTTCGATTCGAACAATGACGGAATCGGTGACCTGCCCGGCATTACTGCGCGACTCGAATACGTCGCCTCGCTTGGCGTTGATGCGATTTGGCTATCGCCCTTCTTTACCTCACCAATGCGGGACTTCGGCTATGACGTCGCCGATTATCGCGGCGTGGACCCGATTTTCGGGACGCTTGACGATTTCGATGTGTTGTTGGAGCGGGCGCACGCGCTGGGCTTGAAGGTCCTGATTGATCAGGTCTATTCCCACACATCCGAGGTCCATGCCTGGTTCCAGCAAAGCCGCTCGAGCCGCAGCAATGAGAAGGCCGACTGGTATGTCTGGGCCGACGCCAAGCCCGACGGTTCGCCCCCGAATAACTGGCAATCGGTCTTCGGTGGCCCGTCCTGGACCTGGGATGCGCGGCGCGGCCAGTACTACATGCACAATTTCCTGCCCGAGCAGCCGGACCTCAATGTCCACAATCCGGCCGTCCAGGAAGAATTGCTCGACACCATGAGGTTCTGGTTGGACCGCGGGGTCGACGGTATCCGTCTTGATGCCGTCAACTTCATGATGCATGACCCTGCGCTGCACGATAATCCGCCGATCAAGAATACCGGCACCCGCCGAACCCGACCGTTTGATTTTCAGCACCATTATTTCAACCAGTCTCACCCGGATATCCCTGCTTTCCTCGAGCGCATGCGCGTGCTCGCGGACAGTTATGAGGGGCGCTTTCTGGTCGCCGAAGTTGGCGGCGAGCGGGCGCAGGAAGAGATGGAGCTCTATACGCGTCGTCCCGGACGTCTCCATTCGGCCTACGGATTTCTCTATCTCTATGCAGAATCGCTTGACCCGGCCCTTGTCGGCTCGGCAGTCGATCTTTGGCCGTCAGACGGGGTGACCGGCTGGCCATCCTGGACATTCTCCAACCATGATGCGCCGCGCGCGGTGTCACGGTGGGCTGCCGAAGGCGATCGTGAATCCTTCGCGAACATGGCCTTGTTGTTGCTCGTCGCCATGCGTGGCAACGTCTTTATCTATCAGGGTGAAGAGCTTGGCTTGCCGCAGGCAATGGTGCCGTTCGACCGGCTCCAAGACCCTGAGGCGATCGCCAACTGGCCGCAAACGCTGGGGCGGGACGGCGCACGCACGCCGATGCCATGGACCCGTCGGGCTTGCCATGGCGGTTTCTCCGAGGTGGAGCCCTGGCTGCCCGTTGATGCCCGCCATTTTGATCTTGCAGTCGATGCACAGGAAGCAGACGCCGGCGCAACCTTGCATCTCGCTCGTCGCTTTGTACGGCTGCGGGAGCGCCATTCGGTGCTGCGCACTGGCGCAATGCGTATGGTCGAGACCGGCGTTGACGGGCTTCTGGCCTTCGAGCGAGGCTCTGGCGATCGGGTCATTTTTTGCGTCTTCAACCTGACCTGTGAACCGGTCAGCTGGGACATGCCTGCAGGCTGGAAAGTGATCGAACAGGTCAATGCCGCAGGCGGGGACGGGTGTCTTCCGGCCTATGCTGGTGTGCTCGCGCAACGCATCTGAAGTGTCAGCCGCCGCAGCTTTCACGAATGATCAGATCGGTGGCAAGTCGCTCCGAGCGGCGTGCTTGCGGGCCGCGGAAGTCGAGCAGTTTGGACAGCATCAGGCGCCCCGCAGCGACCATGTCCTGGTCGACCGTGGTCAGGGCCGGATGGGCGTAGCGGGCAAAGGACACATTGTCGTAGCCGACGACTGAAACATCATCCGGAACCGAGACCTTCGCGAGCTGCAGCGCCCTCAGGGCGCCGAATGCAAGGACGTCGCTGGCGGCGACGATCCCGTCAAACGGCACGCCATTCTTGATCAGTGCCTCGACCGAGGCTTCAGCAGACTCGATGTCGAAATGGGACGGGATGACCAGCGCGTCATCGGCCTGCAATCCGGCGGAGAGGAGGGCGTCACGATAACCGCGAAAGCGCTGCATCACTTCTGGCGCTTCGGACTGCCCCAGGAAGACGATCTTCTCCCGGCCAAGTCGGATCAGGTGTTGGGTGGCGCGGCGACCGCCGGTGACATTGTCGCTGCCAACCGAGCAATAGCGCTGTTCGGGCAGTTCAGCGCCCCAGACCACGAACCGCTTTTCGGTTTCGGCCAGACGGTTGAAGGCGCCGTGAAGGTTGGATTGACCGACAAAGATCACGCCCTCGGCGCGATGGGTCGTCATCGCCATGTGGAGATCGTCATAGCTGGCGGGAGCGACGTGCGAGATGTGGACGTCGCATTCGCGCTCACGGGCGGCATCGCCAACCCCGGTCAGGAGCTCGAAAAAGAACGGATCCGACAGGCGTGTGTCGCGACCTTGCGGGCGCGGGACCACGATCGAGATCGTGGCCTTGGCGCCGATAGGCCCGGCGGGCATATGGCGTCGGAAGGGATAGTCGAGCTCGCGCGCCAGCTTCCAGATTGCCTGCTTGGTGCGCATATTGACCGACGGGCTGTCATTGAGCGCGCGCGAGGCCGTGGAGACGGAAACGCCGGCGCGTTGCGCCAGATCTTCCAAGCGTGTCGGCTTCTTGCTCACGTCTTGATCCAACCCTCTCAAATCATTGGTGTCAGCAATGCACGCGTGCGGCAAAACTGGCAAGTTCATCGCTCCGGACCGTGCGGCCACGAGGATTTCCCATATTTGAAATCTTTTGCGCTTGTCTGGCAAGTTCGTGAACCGATCTACGCCATGTTTCTCCGGCTGTTTGGAATTTTTCTACATTTTTTTCAGGTAATTGCTTAGGGCTATCGACAAGCCTGTCAGACTGGATAAGGATGTGAAAAATTATGAAAAGGGGAGGCTGTCATGCAAAAACCGACACTCGGTTTCTGGCAGATCTGGAATATTTCCTTTGGGTTCTTCGGCATACAGATCGGGTTCGCGCTGCAGAACACGAATGTCAGCCGCATCTTCCAGACGCTCGGCGCGCCGATAGAGACGCTACCGCTTTTGTGGTTGGCGGCGCCGCTGACCGGCCTTCTGGTTCAACCGATCATTGGTTATTTCTCCGACCGCACCTGGACCGGCCTCGGGCGTCGACGCCCTTATTTCCTGGCTGGCGCGGTTTTCACGACGCTCGCCCTTTTGGTGATGCCTAATTCTCCCATGCTCTGGCTTGCCGCAATCATGCTGTGGTTGCTGGATGCGTCGATCAATATCTCGATGGAACCATTCCGTGCCTTTGTCGGTGACATGTTGCCCAGTCGTCAGCGCACGCAGGGCTTCGCCATGCAAACCATCTTTATTGGTGCCGGTGCGACCGTGGCGTCGGCAGCGACCTGGATACTTTCGGACGTGTTCGGTGTGTCGGATGTTGCGGCCGCGGGCGTTGTTCCGGACAATGTGAAGTATTCTTTCTATATCGGCGCCGTCGCACTGTTCGTGTCCGTCATGTGGACGGTCATCACGAGCCGCGAATATGCGCCGGACAAGCTGGCCGCCTATGACGAGGCCGAGCGTCAGTCGATGGGCTTGCCGCGCGATCCGGAGCGTCCGCCCCAGTCCAGCCGCCGCTATCTGGGCTCGGGCTTTGGCTATCTCGTGGCTGGCATTGTCGCGAGTGCGGCGGTCTATCGCTTCAATGGTGCCCAGGAGCTCTACGTCTTGACCGGCGGGGTGGCCGCGCTCGGGCTTGGATTCATCCTGCACACGGTTCTGCGGGCAATTGGCCAGACCGAAAACTTCTTCAGCCATGTCTTGGAAGACCTCAACACCATGCCGACGGTGATGAAGCGCCTGGCCTGGGTTCAATTCTTCTCCTGGGCCGCGCTTTTCATGATGTGGATCTATTCCACGCCGGCGGTGACCAGTTTTCATTTCGGGGCCACGGACCCCGGTTCGGAAGCCTATTCCGACGGGGCCAACTGGGTTGGTCTGTTGTTTGCCACCTATAACGGCATCGCTGCCATCTATGCCCTCTTGTTGCCGTTCATGGCGAAGCGTTTCAATCGCCGTGTGACGCATGCGATCAATCTTGTGATTGGCGGGGTCTCGCTGGCGAGCTTCTACTTCATCACTGACCCGACCCTGTTGTGGGTTTCGATGATTGGGGTCGGTATCGTCTGGGCCTCTATCCTGACCATGCCCTACGCTATCCTGTCCGATGCCCTGCCGGCCGATAAAATGGGGGTCTATATGGGGATTTTCAATTTCTTCATCGTCATTCCGCAAATCGTGGTCGGAAGCCTGATGGGGATCGCCCTGAGAATGCTCCTTGGCAATGAGCCGATTCACGCTTTTCTCGTGGCTGGCGTTTCGCTGGGGCTTGCGGCCGTGGCGGTTATCTTCGTGCCGGGGCGGCGCGTCGCAGTTGAAAGTAGCGCGGCGCCTGCCGAGTAGGCGTTTTCGCCCGAATGGATGCAAAAAGGGCCCCGGCGGAGATTTCCGCCGGGGCCCTTTTCATGACGGCTTCGACTGGGTTATTCGGCCAGACTGGCGCGGCAAATGACGTAGTCGAGCGGCGGAATGTTGAGGCTGAGGCTCCCCGGGGCGTCGCTGACCATGGGGCAGGTTCCCGCGAGGCTGTCCCAAGACGTGGCGCGGCCATCAACTTCAACGCGGATATCGCGGGCGTCGGTCTCGCCATTATAGGCGATCACATACTCCTCCCCGCTGTCGTAATCGACACGACTCATGACCAGCAGGCTGTCTTCATTGTCGGCGTGACGCACAATCTGGTCGCCGCGTCGCAGCGTGCGGTGAGTCTGCCGCAGGGCCGCCATCTCGGCGATCGCCTGGTAGAGTGGGTGCTCAGGATCGAAATTGCGGTCGGCGGTCGTGGCATCGGTGCCGATCAGGTCATTGTCATTGTATTCTGCGACCACACTCTCGAACATGTTTTCGCGCGCCAGCTGGTCGCCGCCATCGGACACAAAGCCCTGCTCGTCGCCATAATAGATGGTTGGCGTTCCGCGTGAGAAGAACATCAGCGCATTCGCGAGGCGCAGGCGGGCCAGCATCTCGCCATCGCTCATGTCGGGATGGGCTTCGCGCAGGAAGCCAGCGAGGCGCCCCATATCGTGATTGCCGAGGAAGGTCGGCAGGGTCGAGGCGGTGTCGAAGCCGCCTTCGAGAACATGGTCGATGCGGAAGAGTGACTGGAAGCGTTCGCCGGGTTCATTGCCGACAATAAAGCCGCGCGCCGTTCCCTGGAAGGCGAAGTCCAGATAGGCGGGCAGGCCGGCCTCGGTCGTGTAGCGGGCCAGCTGGCCGGCGTCGAATTCATAGACCTCGCCGAAAATGTGGAAGTGCTCGATGCCGAGCGAATGTGCGTGATCCAGGATCTCCTGGGAGAAGCGTACCCAGAATTCGGGCTGGACGTGCTTGGCTGTGTCGATGCGAAAGCCGTCGACCTCGAACTCGGTGATCCAGTCCTTGTAGATCTCGATCATGCCCTCGAGGACGCGAGGGTGTTCGGTGTTGAGATCATCCAGGCCGGAAAAATCGCCATAGAGCTCGCTCTCGCCAAACCAGAAGCTCTCCCCGCGATTATGATAGAGCGTCGCGTCATTCAGCCAGGCCGGTGTCCGGGTTGGTGCGCCGTCCGGCAGGTAGGGCGTGTAGGCCCAGTTCGGATCGGTCAGCCGGGCATAGTTTGCGGCCGTCTGGTTGATCGGGTCGTCGCCAACAAAGCCGTCATTGATGGGCGTGCCGTCGGGGCCGCCCTGCGTTGTCCACGGATAGTCACCAATCCGGCGGTAGGGGCATTGGCCCTGGGGGTCGATATAGAGTGCGGAGGTCGGGTCGTGGCACTCCCGATAGGCGAAGACGTCCGCTGTATGGTTGGTGATGATGTCCATATAGACACGCATGCCGCGGGCATGCGCCGCGTCAACAAAGGCGCGAAATTCCTCGCGAGACCCCAGATGGGCATCGGGCCGCGTGAAGTCGGTGATCCAGTAGCCGTGATAGGCCGAGGATTCCTGGCCGGGTCCGCCCTGAACCGCCTGGTTCTGGAAAATCGGTGTCAGCCAGATTGCGGTCATGCCCAGGCCCTGAATATAGTCCAGTTGCGCTGTCAGTCCGGCCAGGTCGCCGCCATGATAGAAGCCGCGCGCGGTCGGATCGAAACCGTGATCCAGGCGGTCACCCTCAAGGCCGCCCAGGTCGTTGGACGGGTCCGCATTCTCGAAACGGTCGGGCATCACGAAATAGATGATTTCGTCCGCCGGTGAGCGATCCGCTATTTCGATGCGCTCGGCACCACTTTCGGTTTGGCTGGCCGCACAGGCTGTCAGGCAGGTCGCCGCCAGCAGTCCGATCGTCAGTTTCGATATTTGCGAAGTCATGACAATGCGCCTCCCCGCGCGATATTCTTTTGTATGTATATGCTATCCTGATGTCATGTTGGGCGGCAAGGGCTTCGTGCTTCAAGAGAATTGCATAAATTTGCAAGATGTGGGCACACTGGGTGAAAATACCGGGAGGACATCATGATCGCACGTCAATCACGCGCCGCCATTCGGCTTGGCGCCGCCTTGCTGGCCCTGTCCGTGGTGGCGGTACCCGCCAGTCGGGCCGAGCCGGGGCCGGACAGCCCGATCGCGGGTGAGGTCATCGAGGCTCCGCTGGTTGTCACGTCGCCGGACGGACGCTTGAGCGCGGTCTTCTGGAGCGAAGGCGGTCTGCCGCGCTATCGTGTCCAGTTTGATGGCGAGGATGTGATTTCGCCGTCCATGCTCGGTCTGCGTTTCGCTGTCGCCGGCAATCTCGACACCCGGCTCTGGCCGGTCGACAGCGAGACAACAAGCGCCAATACGCAGTGGGAGTTGCCCTGGGGCGAGCGCCGGGTCGTTCATGATCAGCACAATGAGCTCCTGGTCAGCTATCGCCATGAGCGCGATGCCAGCCGCGGTTTCGACGTGCGCGTACGGGTCTTCGATGACGGGCTTGGCTTTCGCTATGAAGTGCCGGTCCCTGATGGCGAACATCGCGCCATTGTCGATGAAGTCACCAGCTTTGCCATGCCACAGGAAAGCGAGACCTGGTGGACGCCTGCCGGGGATTATAACCGCTATGAGTATGTCTACCGCACCACACCCCTGATCGACGTCGATACGGCGCACACGCCCTTCACGGCCCGGCTGCCCAATGAAGGCGTGCATATCGCGATCCACGAGGCGGCCCTGGTGGATTATTCCGGCATGCGGCTGGACCAGCAACGCGAAGGCGTTTTGACCGCCGAGCTCGCACCGGGTCCGGACGGGATCGCGGTCCACAAGGACGGATCGTTCACCACGCCATGGCGTACCATCCAGGTCGCCGAAGAGGCTGTCGGCCTGATCAACTCCGATCTCATCCTCAATCTCAATGAGCCCAATGTACTGGGTGATGTCAGCTGGGTTGAGCCGGGCAAATATATCGGCATCTGGTGGGGTATGCACATCAACACGATGACCTGGGGCTCTGGTCCCGAGCACGGTGCGACGACGGAGAATGCGATCGAGTATCTCGATTTCGCCGCCGAAAACGGCTTCGCGGGGGTACTGATCGAGGGCTGGAATATCGGCTGGGACGGCGACTGGTTCAATAATGGCGCCCTGTTCTCCTTTACGGAAAGCTATCCGGATTTCGACATTGAAGTGGTCACCGATCACGCCCGGACGCGCGGTGTTCGCCTTATCGGACACCACGAAACCTCGGGCCATCTGACCAATTACGAGACCCAAATGGAGGATGCGTTTGATCTCTATGAACGTCTCGGTGTCACCCAGGTGAAGACCGGCTATGTCGCTGATGCCGGCAATCTGCTCCGGATCGACGAGAATGGCGAAGAACGCCATGAATGGCATTACGGGCAGTATGCGGTGAACCATCATATCCGCGTGCTCGAGGCCGCGGCTGCCCGTCATATCTCCATCAATCCGCACGAGCCGGTGAAGGATACCGGCCTGCGCCGGACCTATCCGAACTGGATTTCCCGAGAGGGCGTGCGCGGTCAGGAATTCAACGCCTGGGGCAATCCGCCCAACCCGCCGGAGCACACCGCGATGCTGGCCTTTACCCGCATGCTGGCCGGACCTGCCGATTTCACACCGGGTATCTTTGATCTGACCTTCAACGGCCCTGACAGCCCCAATCGGGTGCAGACAACGCTGGCCCGCCAGCTGGCGCTTTACGTGGTGCTCTACAGCCCGATCCAGATGGCGGCCGACCTGCCGGAGAATTACACCGCCAATCCCGAGCCCTTCCAGTTTATCCGCGATGTGCCGACGGACTGGGAAGAGTCGATCGCCCTGCAAGGCGCGGTCGGGGACTTCATCGTTACCGTGCGCCAGGAGCGCGGTGGCGCTGACTGGTATCTCGGCGCTGCCACGGACGAGGAGGCCCGGACCCTGTCCGTGCCGCTCGATTTTCTCGAGGCGGGCCGTGCCTACGCCGCCGAGATCTATCGCGATGGTCCGGACGCCCATTGGCATGACAATCCCTATGATGTCCTGATCGAGACCCGTACAGTTGATGCGGACACGGTTCTGGATCTGCCGCTCGCGGCGGGCGGTGGTGCCGCCATTCGCTTTGTGGCGGAGTAACGGCATGCGCCTCCTCCTGACTCTTTTCGTCCTGGCCCTTGTCACACCGGGTCTGGCAGCTCAGCCGGTTGCCGGAACGGTGCTTCGTCTCGAGCCGATGGGCGCCGACGGGCTGGAAGCCCGTCCGATCTCGATCTATCTGCCGCCCGGCTATGCGGACGGTGAACAGGCCTATCCGGTGATCTACGCCATGGACGGGCAGAACCTGTTTGAGCCGGGCTATTCCTATGCCGGCGTCGAGTGGGGGCTGGACGAGACGATGGATCGCCTGATCGCCGAGGGGCGGATCCGGCCGGCCATCATTGTCGGAATCTGGAACACGTCGGCCCGGGCCCGTGAATATGCTCCACAAGCGGTGTTCGACCGCTTCGCGGCTTCGGCGCGGGCGCAAGCGCTGGAGAGCTGGGGAGGCGGGGTCGTGTCCGACGCCTTCCTGCGGTTCGTGGTCGAGGACATCAAGCCTCTGATCGACAGCCGCTACCGGACCCGCCCCGAGGGTGCGGACACCGCCCTGATGGGGTCGAGCATGGGCGGGCTGATCTCGTTATACGGGCTCACTCAATATCCCGACACCTTCGCGGCGGCGGCGGGCCTGTCCACCCATTGGCCGATCTTTGCCGACGCGTCTTTCCAGGACCCGCACATCGCCGACGCCTGGCGTGAGCAGGCCCTCGCGGCCTGGTCGGACTATCTGGAAGATGCGCGGCTCGACCCGGCCCGTCATCGCATCTGGCTCGATCATGGCACGATCAATCTGGACAACCTCTACCCAGTCTACCAGGTCACGATTGATGCCGTGATGGCGGAGCGAGGCTTTGATGATCGCGCCCATTATCGCTCAACCCGGTATGACGGCGCTGACCACAATGAGGCGGCGTGGAATGCCCGGCTTGCCGATCCGCTGGTCTTCCTGTTGGGTGTCGGACAAGCGGACGGGACGTCGTCGGCTGACCCGCAGGCAACGGACCGGACAAGCCGAGATGGTGGATGATGGATTTCCCGGAATAGCACCGGTTGCCGAGTTTGACGGCGTCGACCGGACGCGTTTCGAAGCGGAAATCCAGCCGGCGGGCGAGCCGGCCATCCTGCGCGGATTGGTCAAGGACTGGCCCTTGCTCAAGGCGTCCCGGCAAGGTGCCGGGGCGCTTGCCGACAGGCTGAAGCAGACAGCGCCGGACACTCCGGTCCGTACTTTCCGCCAGCCCCGTTCGGCGGGGACCCGCTTCTTCTACAATGAGGATTTCAGCGGTTTCACATTTGAGGTCGAAACGCCGCCGCTGGGGGTTTTGCTCGATACGCTTGTGTCCGGACAAGACGCGGCGGAACCGGATGCCCTGTTTGCTGGCGGCGTGCCGGTGCGCGAGGCCCTGGCCCCGATCGCCCGCGACAATCCAATGTCCTTGCTCGACCCCGCCGTTGAGCGCCTGACCTCCCTGTGGATCGGTAACCAGACACGCACCGCACCGCATTGGGACCTGCCGCAAAACCTGGCCTGCGTGGTATCCGGTCGGCGCCGTTTCCTGCTATTTCCGATCGAGCAGATTGCCAATCTCTATATCGGCCCGCTCGATGTGACGCTGGCCGGGCAGCCTGTCAGCCTGGTTGATCCGCGTCATCCGGATATCGACCGCTTTCCGCGCTTTGCCGAAGCCATGAAACAGGCCCGCATCGCTGAGCTGGGCCCGGGTGACGCGCTCTACATGCCGTCCATGCAGGTCCATTATGTCGAGACGCTCGACCCGTTCGGGATGATGATGAATTTCTGGTGGCGCGACGGGCCTGAGCATCTCGCGACGCCCTTCATGACCCTGCTGCACGGCCTGTTGACACTGCGTGGCATGCCGGCGCGTGAGCGACAGGCCTGGAAGCTCATTTTCGACCGCTATCTTTTCCAGGACGATGAAGATCCGATGGTGCATCTTCCGTCGACCGCACGTGGCCTGTTTGGCGATCCGACACCGGACAAGCTCGCACGTATCCGCGCTATTCTCGGGCGTTCGCTGAATCGCTGAACCGCGTCAGGGCACCCGGACACCGCGCCCCGCCTCAAGGATTTCATACCAGTCCTGCACGTCCATCTCGATGGCGCGCATCTCTTGCACCTGTCGTATCAAACGGTCCCGGCTGCCCGTTCCCAGGATCGGGATCGCGCCGAGCCGGCGCAGCCAGGCCAGGGCCAGTGCGTCGATGCCGGGACTGTCGGGGAGCCGCGCCTGCATGGCCTTCAAACAGGTGCGCACCCGTACCGACACCGCATCATCGGCGTTGAAAAGGCGCTGTCCGCCCAGCGGCGACCAGGCAAGGGCCGCCATGCCCAGTCGCCGGACGTGATCGAGCTGGCCATTGTCGAGCGGTGTTGTGTGAAACGGTGACAGCTCGATCTGATTGGCGGCGAGTGTCAGATTGCCGGCTGCGGTCAGCGTTTCGACCTGGTGGCACGAGAAATTGGAGACGCCACAGGCGGCAATCTTTCCGCTGCTGATCAGGCCTTCGAGTGCCCGGGCGGTTTCCTCGGCCTGCATGAGGTAGTCTGGTCGGTGCAGGAGGTAGAGGTCGATGCGCTCGACGCCCAGCCTCTCCAAGGAGGCCTCGGCCTGCTGCTGCAACCAGGCCGCATCGGCGCGATAATGATGCAGCCGCACGCCGGGTTGGCCGGGGGAGGCGAAGCGAACCCCACACTTGCTGATCACGCGAAGGCGCGACCGGTCACTGCTGGGGAGCGTTCGCGCGGCCGCACCATGCAGGGCTTCGACAGCGCCATCATCATAAATATCGGCATGATCAATCCAGGGGGTCCCCAGCTCCAGACAGGTCGCCAGCATGCGCGCAAACCCGTCAGTGCTGGCCGCGTCGCGGCTCCGGCGTGCACGCATTGCGCCCCAGATGGCCGGTGTGGTGTGGATGTCCATGAGGCGCTCCAAGGATTCGAATCAGGCGGTCAAGTTTCGCACAGAGCCGTGCCGACCTGTAGGCGCCACAAGCGTGCGGCATCGACACAATCCACGACGCGGCCCGCTTCTGGTGGAGCCGTGCCATCGCCCAGGCCAAATGGCGGCAACTCGCTACCTGAATTAGGGGCAATCCAAGGCTTTCGGGGCAATCCTTTTTTGTCCGACACCGTCCCGAGATGCGTTTCGACAAGAAATCCTTTGTTGGGTGGGAAATAGCCAAGCCGAAAGGCGATTTGACTTTTTTCTTTCAGGCTTTGGTTGTAGCTTGACGGTGCTTCGTTGGCGGCGGAATCCCAGATCGTCCGGGGTGTGCTGTGGTCAGGCGGGCGAATCGCCGGACCGCGTGGGGGGAATATGCGCAAAATTTTGGATATCGTTTCGTCATTCGGTTGGGCTGCACACGAGGCGCGGATGCCCCGTCGGGTAAAACGCGCCTCCGGCGCCACGCAATTGGTGGCGATGGTTGCCGCTGGTCTGGCGGGTGGCGTGCTGGTTGCGACGGATGCGACAGCGCAGTTTTTTGGGACCTACTCCTCCGCCAGTTACGAAACAGGCGAAGAGCCGCGTATCGATCCCGGCGAGAACGCAGCCATCACGCATATTATCTGGTCCAACGGGTCGGAGGTCCTGACGGATTTGACGTTCACCGTGGACTATGATGCGGCGATAACCGGTGCCCGACTCGACCTGGCATCGATCTCGACTTTTAATTGCGGTACGCCGACCGTTGCCTCGAACGGATTGGGCCTGGTCACCGTTACGGATGTTGATCCGAGCGGGCAGTGTTCCATCCGGTATTCGATCACGACGCCTGTCTCGACGGCATCGGGCGCCTATGCGGTTTCGCCAAGCAATATTACCGGTACCGGGTCTGTCTCCGGCGCAATTGATCATGACTGGGCGGATTTCAACATCGAGGTCGGTGTTGACAGCAGCGCGCCGGCGCCCGTGATCGCCGGGCCCGATGGCCCGGTGAATGCGGCCTTCAATGTCAGCATCAGTTTTGTCGAGTTGGGGTTGTATGCGGAGGAGATTGACGGTTTTTCAGTGTCCGATCTGAGCGTGACGAACGCGACCGTCGCCTTTGCGGATCTCGGCGGGGATGGCGGACAGTCGGGTGATGATGTTTCCTCGGTCACAATCGAGGTCACGCCCACAGGCGCCGGAACGCCGATTACCGTCGAGTTGCCAGCCGCGACTGTGGTCGACCAGTCGGGCAATGCAAATACCGGTTCAAATGTGTATAGCGTGGTCTACGACGTCGATGGTGATCCGCGAGACGATGTGGATTTCACGGCGGTCTTCGTCAGTAATCCGGTTGATGTGTCGGACCAGGCTACCCTGCGCTTCACACTGACCAACAATACGGACGACGATCTCACGCTCGGCTCCTTCGCTCTGGACATTGACGCAGCATCCGACACCGATTTTGTCGGCGTGCCGTCCATCGTGACGCCGTGTGGCGCAAGTTCTGTTGCGTCTTTCTTTAGCGCCGATCGCTATCTCCTGCTGTCTTCGATGGAAGTTCTGGCGGGTGCGAGTTGCAGTTTCGATCTGCTCATCGAGATCGACGATGCCTTGGCCGCGGGGAGTTATGGATTTAGCACAACCAGTCTGACCTATACGCTCGACGGCGTGAGCTACACGGATACGGGGGCGGCTGACACCCTGGCTGTTGATTTTGCCGAGGGCCTTGGTGGCACGATCGAATTCACCAAAACCTTCGCCGAAGCCCAGGTCGCGCCTGGTGACACAATAGATGTCGAGTTCGACATCGCTGCGACGGGCGCGTTCACGGTCACTGGCATCGCATTCACGGATGATCTCGACGCGATGTTGAGTGGCGCCGTCGCCACCGGTTTGCCGATGACGGATGTCTGTGGCGCCGGTTCGAGTCTTTCGGGCACGAGTGTCCTCTCCCTGACCGGGGGTAACCTTGCGTCGGAGGGGGCCTGTGCTTTCACGGTTACAATCAGCGTGCCAGCAGGCGCTACCGGCGGCACCTACACCAATACAACCGGCAATTTGACCGCGACCCGCTCGGATGATGGGGCCGTCACGATTGACCCCGCGTCCGACAGTTTTGATGTCAATGTGCCGGGCGGAACGCCGCCCAGTGTTACGATTTCGGGCGATACCACCGATCTGGGCGTGGCCTTCTCTCGTGATCTTGGGGTGCGCTTCGGCGAGCCGGTAACCGGCCTGGTTGCCGGTGATTTTGACCTGACCAATGCGACGTCGAGCGGGCTCTCGGGCTCAGGGTCCGACTGGACGCTGACGGTTACCCCGACCGGCGTCGGGGCGGTTGAGGTTTTCCTTCCGGCGGCAGTCGTTCAGGACGCCGAAGGCGATGACAATGCCGTGTCGAACGTCTTCGCATTCGATGCCGTTGCCGGTGATCCGGAGATCGATGTTCAGGGCAACTCCCTCTCGATTGCGGACGGTGATGTCACGCCCGGCCTGGCGGATCATACCCAGTTCGTGCCGACCGATGTGGCTGCGGGTATCACGTCGCGGACCTTCACCATCGAGAATACGGGTACGGATACGCTTACGATCACAAACGTGGCCCTGTCGGGAGCTGACGCAGCCGATTTCTCGATAACGTCAGCCGCAGCAGGCAGTTTGACGCCGGGTGCGACCACGACATTCACGATTCAGTTCGACCCATCAGTTGCCGCGTCGCGCAGTGCGACTGTCACGGTGACCAGCAATGACGCCGACGAGGCCAGCTATGATTTCGCGATCGCCGGTGTTGGTACGGCGCTGCCGGAAATTCGTCTCGCTGACGGAACCGACACCGTCAATATTGCCTTCGGCGACTCGACGCCATCGGTCGCTGATGGCACTGATTTCGGAAGTCTCGCCGTTGCCGGAGCCATGTCTTCGTCAAGCTTCACCATCCACAATGATGGTGGCGCGGCTCTGACGCTGGGCAGTGACGCCGTGTCGATTTCGGGGTCGGCCGATTTCACGGTGACAGTCCAGCCTTCGACCAGTGTCGCTGCCTCCGGTTCGACGACGTTCACAATTCAATTCGATCCGTCCGCGGCAGGCGATGTCAGCGCGACGGTTTCGATTGCGAACGATGACACGGATGAAGCCCCTTTCCTGTTCGGCATTGCGGGTACCGGCACTGATGACGTGCCGCCTGCCGGCCATACGGTTGCCTTTGATGCGGCACTCTACGGACCGGTCAGCTCGACAACGGCATCGTTTACGATCGACGACCCGGAGACGCTGACCGATTTCAGTTACACGATTTCGTCTGATGGTGGCGGCACGAATGTTACGGGTTCGGGAAGCATTCCTGTGCCAGGTGCCGGTGATCCGTCTGAATTCCAAGTCTCTGGAATTGACCTTTCCAGCCTCAATGGTGGCGCACTGACGGTGAGTGTCGTGCTCACGGATGCCGCCGGCAATGCCGCGACCGCGGTCACGAATACATCGACCCTGGATCTCACCGGGCCGACTCCGGTGATTTCGACCGGTTCAGCGGACCCTGTTTCAGGCGCGTTCACCGTTTCCGTTGATTTCGGCGAGACCGTCACCGGTTTCGTTGTCGGTGATATCAGCGTTGGTAATGGCGCATTGTCTGCCTTTTCCGACAATGGCGGTGGCGATTACTCCGCGACGTTGACCCCGGTGGCTGACGGTTCCGTTACCGTTGATGTCGCTGGCGGCGCTGCGCAGGATGCGGCAGGCAATGACAGTGCAGCGGCAACCCAGTTCACGATCGAAAATGACGAGACCGCGCCGACGGTCGCTTTGACGACTGGCTCGGCTGATCCGGTGTCGGGTGCCTTCACGATCACGGCGACCTTCTCGGAAGATGTGACCGGCTTTGCTGTCGGCGACTTCACGGTCGGCAATGGTGCGGCCTCCGGTTTCTCGGCGACCAGTGCGACGGTTTACACGGCGACCATTACCCCGGTGGCCAATGGCACCGTCACCGTTGATGTTGCTGGCGGCGCCGCTCAGGACGGTGCCGGCAATGGCAATACGGCGGCAACGCAGTTCACGATCGAAAATGACGAGACTGCGCCGACGGTCGCTCTGACGACCGGATCGGCTGATCCGGTGTCGGGTGCCTTCACGATCACGGCGACCTTCTCGGAAGACGTGACCGGCTTTGCTGTCGGCGACTTCACGGTCGGCAATGGTGCGGCTTCCAGTTTCTCGGCGACCAGCGCGACGGTTTATACTGCCACGATCACACCGACCGCTGATGGTACGGTGACGGTCGATGTTGCTGGCGGCGCTGCGCAGGATGCGGCAGGCAACGGCAATACGGCAGCGACCCAGTTCACGATCGAGAATGACGAAACAGGGCCGACGGTGGCGCTGACGACCGGATCGGCTGATCCGGTGTCGGGCACCTTCACGATCACGGCGACCTTCTCGGAAGACGTGACCGGCTTTGTTGTCGGCGACTTCACGGTCGGCAATGGTGCGGCTTCCAGTTTCTCGGCGACCAGCGCGACGGTTTATACCGCCACGATCACACCGACCGCTGATGGTACGGTGACGGTCGATGTTGCTGGCGGCGCTGCGCAGGATGCGGCAGGCAACGGCAATACGGCAGCGACCCAGTTCACGATCGAGAATGACGAAACAGGGCCGACGGTCGCTTTGACGACTGGCTCGGCTGATCCGGTGTCGGGTGCCTTCACGATCACGGCGACCTTCTCGGAAGATGTGACCGGCTTTGCTGTCGGCGACTTCACAGTCGGCAATGGTGCGGCCTCCGGTTTCTCGGCGACCAGTGCGACGGTTTACACGGCGACCATTACCCCGGTGGCCAATGGCACCGTCACCGTTGATGTCGCTGGCGGGGCCGCTCAGGACGGTGCCGGCAACGGCAATACGGCGGCAACACAGTTCACGATCGAAAATGACGAGACCGCGCCGACGGTCGCTCTGACGACCGGCTCGGCTGATCCGGTGTCGGGTGCCTTCACGATCACGGCGACCTTCTCGGAAGATGTGACGGGCTTTGCTGTCGGCGACTTCACGGTCGGCAATGGTGCGGCTTCCAGTTTCTCGGCGACCAGCGCGACGGTTTATACTGCCACGATCACACCGACCGCTGATGGTACGGTGACGGTC
>NZ_LQXG01000009.1:0-29786 GCF_001924955.1 Maricaulis sp. W15
TGCTTCCGCCAGTACCATCGTGATCGCAGCCGTCAGCGTCGTCTTGCCATGGTCAACGTGACCAATCGTGCCGATGTTCGCGTGCGGCTTGGTGCGCTCAAACTTTTCCTTCGCCATCGATCTTCACCTCTACAGCGCCGATCTCGAGACGAATGGCCGATCGACATGGTGGTTAAGTAAATGGGAGTGCAGGGCACACCCGGTTAGGGATGGCGCCTGATACACAAGGTGAGACCGGCAAGGCAAGCCCGAATGCAGACTGTCGTTCAAGACATTAGGCCGCAGCGGCCGGATCGGCTCTTTCCGGCACGGATCCGCTCGCACCAACCGCCGCCAAGCACGTCCCTGTTGCCGTAGCACGCCGCGATCGCCCGCCTCGCCGAGCACAGACCTTTGCGGCAAATCCCAAATAACTCTTTTAAATCAAGTAAATCCGATTCACGACTCGTGCTTTTCCCTTGCTTTCGGGAAGCCGCGCTGGCTAGGGTTCCGGACCGTGTTCCAAACGAGGCGGCGTGCCATGACCCTCATCAGCCAGATCGAGCCTGACACCGCAAGATCGACCCGATCTGCCCCCTATATCGCTGGCATCGCCCACAGCCTCGCCTCGCGGCGGCGCGATTCGGTCGAGATCGACGCCGAGATGGGACGCCCCGCCGGCTGGCTGGAGCGGTTGAGCGGTGTGCGATCGCGCACGGTTGCCGGCCCCGGTGACAGCCAGGAGGCAATGGCAGGGCGGGCAGCGCTCGCCGCCTTGAAAGCGGCCGACATCAGCCTCACCGGAATTGACCTCCTCCTGTTCGGCGCCGCGGTCGGTCGTCAACCCATTCCCGCCACAGCACCGCTGATCAAGCGAGAGATCGGCGCCACGCATCTGGCCTTCCCGGCCTATGACGTGAATGCGACCTGTCTCAGCGCGCTGACAGCCCTCGATATCGCCGCGCTGCAGATCGCGGCAGGCCGGGCCCGCACGGTCCTGGTCGTGACCTCGGAGATCGCCTCACGCGCCCTGCCCTGGCAGAGCGACCCCAAAACGGCCGGACTGTTCGGCGATGGCGCTGCCGCGATTGTCCTGACCGCAGCGCCGCCAACACGCCGACAAGCCGGCGGGCCGGCCGGTGGGTCCGTGTCGCTGCGGTTTCGTGATTTCCTGATGGAAACCCATGCCGAGGCCTATGATTGCTGCGCCCTCGGCGCCGGCGGCACACGCTTTGACTATCATGACGAGCCGGAGGCTTTTGCCGCCCACGCCCTGTTCCGCATGGACGGGCCGGAGCTGTTTCGCCTGTCGGCCACCAAACTCCCGGCTTTCATCGCCCGCCTGCTGGACCGGCTCGGCTGGTCACACGATGATGTCGACTTGGTCATCCCGCACCAGGCTTCACCGCTGGCCCTCGCCCACATGGCAAAGCGCAGCGGGTTTTCCGGCGACCGTATTTTCAACCACGTCGCGATGACCGGGAACCTGATTGCCGCCTCGCTGCCTGTCGCCCTGTCGAGTGCCCTGCATGACGGCCGCATACGTCCGGGCATGAAGCTGTTGATGGTCGGCACCTCTGCCGGCGTGTCGCTGGGCGGCGCCGGACTGGAGAGTTGATCACATGCGGGTTCTCGTCACCGGTGCCACCGGCTTTCTCGGCCAGCATCTGACCCGTGCGCTGCGTGCACGCGGCAATGAAGTCGTGGCGCTGGGCCGTGATCGCGCCAAGCTGGACCAGCTGTCCCGGCTCGGCTGCGAGCCGCTGGCGCATGACCTCGCCTCCGGCCCGCCCCAGCTGACCGGCAGCCTCGATGCCTGTGTGCACGCGGTCGCCCTGTCGAGCCCCTGGGGCACTGACACGGCCTTTCGGCGGGCCAATATCGACGGCACCCGGCACGCGCTGGCCCTGGCCCGGTCTGCCGGTGTGAAGCGGTTCGTCCAGATATCGTCCCCCAGCGTCTATTTTCGCTTTGCCGACCAGATTGCCGTCGCCGAGACAAGCGGGTTGCCCGATCCGGTCAATGCCTATGCGCGGACCAAGCGGGCGGCGGAAGACCTGGTGCTTGACGCGGCGGAGCTCGACCCTGTCATCCTGCGTCCGCGCGGACTGTATGGTGCCGGCGACACCGCCCTGCTGCCGCGCCTGTTGCGGGCGGTCGAACGCGGCCCATTGCCGTTGATGCGTGGCGGCGCCGCCGTCACCGACCTGACCCATGTCGACGATGTCGTGTCGGCCATCCTCACCGCGCTCGACGCACCGCCGCGCCCCGCGCAGCGCCTGTTCAACATCTCCGGCGGCCAAGCGCTCGCCATTCGCGAAATTGTCGAGTCGGCGGCGGCCCGCCACGGCCTCACCGTTCGCTGGCGCGCGCTGCCGGTGCCGCTCGTGCTCGCGGCGGCACGCATGGCCGAGACAGGTTGCGCACTGCTGCCCGGCCGCCCCGAACCACCGGTGACCGCTTATGGCGTCGGCCTGTTCGCCTTCAGCCAGACGCTGGACCTGAGCGCCGTCCGCAAAGTGCTGGGCTGGCAGCCACAGATCGGTTTCAGCGAGGGGCTCGACCGGACATTCGCCGGGGCAGCGGCGGCATGATCCGCGATCTCGCCTTCCCCAATTCCGCCCATGTACGGGCGCCGGAATGGCTGGTGCTCAGCCACGGCGACCGCCGCATGCTCGACATCCCGGTCCGCTATGGTGTCTTCCGGCACGCGACGGCCGGTCGCTGCCTCATCGACACCGGCTACAATGCCCGGGTGACCGGCGGGCGACGCTCACTGGCGCTGCGTCTCTACAACGCCCTGCTGCGCCCGCGGCTGACCGACGCCGTGCTGCCCGCCGCCTGTCCCGACGCAAGCACGATCATCCTGACCCATCTGCACGCCGACCATGTCGCCGCCCTGCGCGATTATCCCGACGCCCGCATCCTCGCCGACATGAGCGCATTGGAGCATTATCTCAGCGTCGGCCCAGGCCGGCTCCGGCACGGCGTTTTCGCGGAATTGCTGCCGGCGGATGTGCTTGATCGCGTCACGGACCTCCATGCCTGCCCGGCAATCGAGGCGCCGCTCGACCTGGGACAGGGTCGCGATGTGTTCGGCGATGGCAGCGTGATCACCGTACCGCTGCCCGGCCATATGCGCGGGCATGTCGGCGTCTGTTTTGCGCAATTCGACCCGCCGCTGCTCTATGCCGCCGATGCGCAATGGCTGCACCGGGCCGTGATGGAAGACCGCCAACCCGGCGCCCCCGCCGCCTGGGTGTTTGACGATCCGGCCGCTGCGCGCGCCAGTGCACACCGGATCCGCGCGTTCGTCGATCATGGCGGCGAGGTCATCTATTGCCATGATCCGGACGTCACCGCGCACTGGCGTCAGGGGGACAGGTAGTGACACGTCTCGCCCTGCCGCCAGCCGCCGCCATCCTTGCCGCCTATGCCCGCGCCCGCTGGCTGGCGGCACGGCTCAACAGCCGCGCCCGCATCGAGGCGTGGCAACAACGCCGCCTGCGTGATTTCCTGAACCGCCGGATCACCGCCGTTGATGCCTATCGCGATCAGGCCGGCCGCCCGCTCGGCACCTATCCGACCCTCGACAAGACGACTATGATGGCGCGGTTCGAGCGCTACAACACGCTGCGCCTTGAGGCGGCTGCCGCCCGCGCCGCCTGGCAGGCCGGGCAGGCCCCACCGGGTTTCGCGATCGGCGCCAGTACCGGCACCAGTGGCAATCGCGGCTATTACGTCATCTCGGACGCGGAACGGCATGCCTGGCTGGGTGTGATCCTGGCCCGCGGCCTGCCCGGCTTCTGGCGCCAGCGGCTGCGCCTTGCCGTCATGCTGCCGGCCAATAGCCGCCTTTATGATGCCGCCAATGAGAGTGGTCGACTGGCCTTGCGCTTTTTTGATCTCAATGCCGGCGTCGAAAGCCAGGCGGCAACCGTGGAGGCCTGGCAGCCGGATGTCCTGATCGCGCCGCCGAAAGTGCTGCGCCTGCTGGCCGACCGCGACAGCGCGCTGGCGCCGGCCCACGTCTTTTCCGGCGCGGAAGTGCTCGATCCGATCGACCGGGCGATTGTCGAGGCCCGTTTCTCCTGTGTCGTTCGGGAAATCTACATGGCCACGGAAGGCCTGTTCGCGGTTGCCTGTCCGCATGGCCGCCTGCACCTGCTGGAGGACCATGTCCTGTTCGAATGGGACGATGCCGACGGCGCGGGCGGCTTGAAAGCGCCGGTGATCACCGATTTCACCCGCCGTCACCAGATCATGTTGCGCTATCGGATGAATGACTTGCTGGAACTCGACAGTCAGGCCTGCCCCTGCGGCTCGTCCTTCACTGCCGTGCGCGCCGTAGCCGGACGGCTGGACGATGTCTTCCGGCTCAACACCGCGGCTGGCGGCCGCATCGCCGTGACGCCCGACGTGATCCGCAATGCCGTTGTCGATGCCAGTCCGCGCATTGATGATTTCCGGGTCGTCCAGAGTGCGCCCGACCGGGTCGAACTCAGCCTGCCTCGCAGCTGCGCCGCCGAGCTTGGCGCGGCAAAATGCAGCCTGGCCGCCTTGTTTGACCGCCTCGGTGCCGCCGTCATGCTGACCGCCGAACCGGCCGAGCTGCCGCCACCGGGCCCGGGCAAGTTGCGGCGTGTCCGCCGGACCTGCGCATGAGAATCTCGATCCAGACCCTGGGCACGCTTGGCGATGTCATGCCCTACCTCACCGTCGCCCGGGACCTCATCGCCCGCGGCCATGACGTCACCGTGCTGGCGCCGCGCGACTACCAGGCCGTGATCACGGAGGCGGGGGTCACTGCCGCCGCGCCGCCCGGATTCTCGGTCAAGGACTGGATGACCCGGTCGAGCGAGCGCGGTACGCTGCGCGACCCGGTCCACTTCTTCCGCGACTGGCCGGTGATGATCCGGCCCCATGTCCGGGACGTGCTGGAGAGCGCCCTCGCCGCCGCCCGCAATGCCAATCTGGTCCTGGCCAATCCGATCGCCATGCCGGCCCGGCTGGCGGCCGAACATCACCAAATCCCTTTCCAGCTGATGGCGCTGCAGCCCGTCCTCACCCCCAGCGCCAGACTGCCCTGCGCCATGATCGCGCGGACAGACATGGGCGGACTGCTCAACCGGGCCAGCTATCTTGCCGTCAGTGCCGCCCTGGCGGGCTTGGCAACGGCGTTGGACAAGGAGCGGGTCCGGCTTGTCACGCGTCCGCGCCCCTCGCTGACCGATCTGTCGCACCATCTCGGCCGGCCCCTGCCGCGCATCACCGCCCTGCCGGCCGTTCTCGATATCCGCCAACCCGGCGATTTCGACCCCGCCAGCCAGCTCGTGGACTATCCGGCCCTGAGTTCAAGCGAAACCGCCCTGCCCGGCGCGCTGTCCGACTTCCTTGCTGCCGGGCCGCCGCCCTTCCATCTCGGCCTCGGCTCGATGTCGACAGCCGGCGCAGGCCACCGGCTGGCGCCATGGCTGGACCGGTTGGAAGCGGCCGGGCAACGCGCGATCCTCGCCCACTCGCTGACCGACCACCCGGTTGGTGCTTACGGACGTCACTACATCTGCGGACCGCTGCCGCATGACCGGCTCTTCCCGCACTGCCGCGCCGTCATCCACCATGGCGGCGCCGGAACGCTGGACACGGCGGCGCGGGCGGGACGACCTCAAATCATCCTGCCGCACATGCTCGACCAGTTCTGGAATGCCGCCATGCTGGCGCGGCAAGGCCTTGCGCCAAAACCGTCGGGCCGGTCTCCGAAACCGGATGAGATCGACCGCCTGCTCGCTTTCGCCCTGTCGCCAAAGGTCGCGGGCACAGCCCGGCAACGGGCCGACGAACTCGCCGCCCGCGGGGCCGGGCAGCCTGCCGCCCGTTCGATCAGCGCGATCATTGAAGCCTGGCACGCCGACTGGCCGACCAGCGCCAGCTGACGAGACCGACCAGCACCACAGCATTGCCGACGAGCAGCATCAATCCGGCATGATCGGCCAGGAAGCCACCGAGATTGACGCCAGCCGCGACCGCGCCGGCTGCCAGCAGCCAGCCGTAAAGCACGAACTGCCCGACCCCGACAAAGACGCCGATGAGCGAACCGAGTGAGAAGCGCAGCCGTGAAATGCGCAAGCTGCCCGCCAGTGCCGGCGTGATCCAGGCCACCGGTCCGAGCAGCCGGCTGATCGCGACGAAGACCAGCGTGCGCCGTTGGAGGCCGCGCTGTGCCCGCCGGTAGGCCGCCCGTCGACGCGCCGTCGCCAGGACCAGTCGACGCACGGGAACCGCCACGCGGGCACCAAGGCCATAACCGATCTGGTCAGCACTCAGGGCACCGGCGAAAACCGCAACCACCGGCCAGAGCGATCCGGTGTCGTGCAGCAGAGTGCCGGCCAGCACGAAAAAGACCTCGCCGAAGACAAACAGGCAGGGCCCCGGCAGCGAGTCCAGAAACGCGCCGCCAAACAGGCTGGCCAGCAGCCAGGGTTCGGAACTGTCCATGAGAATCCCCATCATGGAGAGACAATAGGACCGCTGACACCGCCGCGACAGCGCGGCATTGGCAATCCTGATTGCGCATGTGTGGGGAGGTTGGAGCGGGTAGTCGGGATCGAACCGGCATCCTCAGCTTGGAAGGCTGCTGCACTACCATTGTGCTATACCCGCATGTCCCAAGGGACGGGCGACGTGTTTAGCGAATTCAATTCCGCGCGTCGAGGGGGTGGATACATCGAAGTCTGAAAGCCGAAAGTCCGGCAGCGCCGGCAGGTGCCCGGATCAGCCGACGCGGCTGGCAGACACCGTTGTGCCAGACGGTCGGGGCCCGGATTCAACGCGGTTACGACCACCGCGCTTGGCGCTGTAAAGACACTCGTCGGCGCGCTCGAGAAGATCAGCCCCGCAGGCATTCACATCGCTCTCGGCGACACCAAAGCTTGCGGTTGGCGATACCGAGCCGCGCCCTTCCACGTCGATGGAAATCTCGGCGATCATCTTGCGCATGCGCTCCGCCATCACGTGCGCCTGCTGTCCCGAAACACCGGGCAGGATGACCGCGAACTCTTCACCGCCGATACGTCCGAGCGTGTCGGATGTCCGCAGCACCTGCTTCACCACCCGCACGGTTTCGATCAAGACGCGATCTCCGGCGAGGTGCCCGAACGTGTCGTTGACACGCTTGAAATGGTCGAGATCGAAAACCACAACCGCGAACGGTCTCCCGGCATCGCGACTGCGGTCGATTTCCGCGGCCAGGATCTGGTCGATCGCCGCGCGGTTCGCAGCACCGGTCAGGGCATCTGTTGCGGCCCGTTCGCGGAAATGAGCCATGGATATCTCGGCCGCCTTCTTGGCCGCCTCAAGGCGCATGGCCGCGTTGACCATCTCGTGTCTGAAAATCATGGCCCCGATGAAAATGAATATCGCCGCTCCGCCCAGCGCCGTGAGCAAGGTCACATTGCTGCTGGTGACCGAATAGCCGAGGGGTTCGGGCGACTGGACGACACATCCGAGATAAATCGCCAGCGCCGCCAGCATGTAGGCAAGGCCGGTCCGCCAC
Source organism: Maricaulis sp. W15 (assembly GCF_001924955.1). Classification (NCBI taxonomy): domain Bacteria; kingdom Pseudomonadati; phylum Pseudomonadota; class Alphaproteobacteria; order Maricaulales; family Maricaulaceae; genus Maricaulis; species Maricaulis sp. W15. The sequence goes on from NZ_LQXG01000009.1 coordinate 7,532, forward strand.
CCGACCGCCAGGGTAAACGTCATAATACCTGGCAGCATCATGATATTCGCCGGCGATATCAGGGCCTTGCCCATGACTGCCATGCCGGCCAACATGAGCAGCAAAAGTGCCCCGAGCAGTCGAGCACGGTTCTTGTAGTCATGGGCCGCATTAATCCAGATCGGCGCCACAAGGCAGATCAGTGAAGCGATCGCCCCCGTCGCCAACAGGCCGGGCTCCTCTTCCAGGAATTTCAGGCTGACCAGGGTGACCGTCACACCTACGATTCCGGGCAGCACGCAAAACGCCGACAATGATCGGCGTGACGCGATGTCCATGTGCTGATCGGTGCAATCTGCCGGCCAGTACCGTCGCAGCATGACGGATTTCCCTCCCACTCGAAAGGAAAGCCTAGCGCACAAGTATTTAGAGCGTCTGAAGGCGAGGTCGGATCAACGCGATCATCGTGCTGTGCTGGAAGATCAGGAAAAATAGGGTGACGGGGGGCGAACCAACATCGAACCCGCAGGGTTCGCAAGCGCGACCGCGCGTCGGCCGGTCAGGCCGCCCATCGGAGGTGTCCGCCATGCGGACTGCCGTGAGATCGGAAAAATGGTGGAGGGGGCTGGATTCGAACCAGCGTACGCTATGCGGGCAGATTTACAGTCTGCTGCCTTTAACCACTCGGCCACCCCTCCAAGGGTGCCTTCAGGCCGCGACTTAACCGGCCTTTCGGTGTCCTGCAAGAAACAGTCTCAGCTTGCGGAGAGGCATGTTATGCCTCGGCAAATCAGGTGACCGCCCCAAAACAGGAGCGCGGACTATAGTGACGAAGACTCCCATGCGCAATACATCCAAACGGACCGATTACACCCGCCGCTCCAAGCCTTCTGGCACAAGCGATTCCGGTTGGATTTGGGGTCGTCATGCCGTGCTCGCCGCTGTCGCCAACAAGCGCCGCGAAATCCTCGAACTCAAGGTCACCCGCAATGCCGCGCGTGACCTCCCCGACGGCACGGACCATCAACAGGTGGAACCGAAAGTCATCGACAACGCGCTGCCCGAAGGTGCGGTGCATCAGGGCTTCGCTGCCCGGGCCCGGGCCCTGCCGCCGGAATCGGTCAATGGCGTGATCGACCCGACCCATGGCGCCCTGCTGGTCCTTGACCAGATCACCGATCCGCACAATGTCGGCGCGGTCCTGCGCTCGGCCGCCGCCTTCGGTATCCGCGCCGTGATCATGCAGGACCGCAAGGCGCCGCCCCTGTTCGGCACCGTGTGCAAGAGCGCCGTCGGCGCCGCCGAACGGGTCGCCCATGTCCGCGTCACCAATATCGCCGACACTTTGCTCGAATTCCGAAAAGCAGGCCGGCATGTGCTGGGCCTCGCTGGTGAAGCCGAGCTTGACCTGGCAACCGCCCTCGCCGCACCGGACGGCAAGGGGTGGGGTCCCGGCCTGGTTCTGGTGATGGGATCGGAAGACAAGGGCCTGCGCAGCCGCGTGGCCGAATGTTGCGACCAGCTGGTGCACATCCCGATGACCGGCGCCGTGGAAAGCCTGAATGTCTCAAATGCCGCGGCGATTGCGCTCTACGAGGCCGCAAAATGGCGCCCCGTCAAAGACGAGACGCCATCCGCGTGATCCGGCCCGGGGGGGATGGGCTCGGAGGGATGAGGGTGAAGCGCTAGCGCGAATCCCCGACGCGCAAGACCGTGCGGCCATTGCGGGTCCAGTTCACACTGCCTTCGATCTCGGAGATCGAGACATCACCGCCGCCATTCTCGCGCACGACAAGATCGACCGCCGTACCGCGGAAGGCGATATCACCGGAACCGCTGATCGAGGCTTCAAAGGGTTGGGCACGGCCGCCATGAATGGCGATATCGCCGGACCCGGAAATCCGCGAGGCGAAGGCGCCGTTCATGCTCGCCGCCTCGACATCGCCTGAGCCGGAGATCCCGACGGACAGTCCGGCCACACGGCCGAAACCGACATCGCCCGATCCGTTGATATGAATATCGGCATCGCCCGTCACATCGCCGGTTTGAACATCGCCGGAACCGTTGATCGAAACCGAGACCTCGCGCCCGATATCACCGGTCGTGATGTCACCGGACCCATTGATGCCGATATCAGCAGCGCCGCCGATCGACCGGGTCGCGATGTCGCCGGAACCGTTGATGCGGATACGGGCATCGCTGCGCACATCGCCGATATCGAAGCGGCCACAACTGTTCATGCTGACGTCAATTTCACCGAGATCGCCGGCAGACCCCATGAAGGCGCTGTCACTCAGCTCGAGCGCGACCGAGGCCGGCGCCGTGATCACCAGGCTGGGATATTCGTCAATGCTGCGTCGTGGTCCACGATTGAGGCCGATACTCATTGTGTTGTTGCGGGTGTTGCAGTTGGTGTTGCGCAGACGCAGGCCACCATCAATGCGGACCGTCGATCCGGAATCCGAGATCTGCGGGTCATCGACATGGCCGCCGGTATTGGTCATGGCGACCGTAATATCGCCGGAACCGCCGGTACGAATCTCGATGCGGCCGACAAAATTCTCGATCTCGATCCGGTCACCGGAATGGGTTTGCGCGCCGCCACTGAGCTGGGCCGGTGCATTTTGCTGGGTGGCACCGGCCGCGACCGAAAGGACGGCCGCACCGGCAAGCGCCGCGACGCTGGCGGTGAACAGGAATTTCTTGGTCATGGGTTGTCCCCTTTGCACGATTTCATCCCCTTGATGCATGCCGATACCGGATCGGATGCAGCATTTCAGCAGATAATGTAGTCAGATGGCCTGCACCGCGCTGGCCGGGAGATGACAGGTCGGTAATTGTGCAACGTCCGGGAGATCGACGGGAGGTCAGGATGACATCGACGCATGCCGGGGGCTGCCAGTGCGGCCGGGTAAGGTTTGAAGCCCGGGGCGAACCGGTTTTCGTCTCCCGTTGCCATTGCGCCGCCTGCCGGCGCGCCACAGGCGGCGCGTTTTCGGTCTGGGTCGGCTGGACGGATGCCCAGGTCGATTGGACAGCACGACCGGCGAACTTCCACGCCAGTTCCAGAGGCGTTTCACGCGGCTTTTGCGCCGCTTGCGGTACGCCACTGAGCTATCAGGGCGAAAAATGGGCCGGCGAGACCCATTTCCTGATCGGCAGTTTCGACCGGCCCGGCGACTTCACACCCACCGGGGACGCTTTCAGCGATGAAGCGCTGGACTGGTGCCGGTCGCCCGGCTGAATATCAGCCCGGCCAGAGTTCGAACACGAGCGTCGCGATCGGCGTGCCGATGGCATAACCCAACACCCCGACCAGCACGCCCGGCGTCACCAGATCCTTCCAGCCCTTGGCCGCCGCCAGGGCCGGCGCCGTCGTCGCGCCTAGGATCGCGGCGTTGGACGCTGTGATCAGTTCCGGCAGCGACAGACGCAACACGCTGCCGGCGCCGAACAGGATGATCGCATGGACCGCCAGCATGATACCGATCAGGCCGAGCAGGACCGGGGCCTGCTGCAGCAGCGAAATCACATCGGCGCCGGCCGCGATCATGGCAAAGAAGACAAAGCTGAGCGCGATGCCCATTTCATAACCGCCGCGCAGCCGGCCGATCACTTGCGGGAAGAGTGTCGCCGGGATCAGGGCCAGGACCGAGATGATGGCAAATTTCCACTTGCGGCCGGCATCGTCCCAAATGCTGTCGAGCTGGTCAGCGATCAGGCTGCCAATCGTTACAATGATCAGCGCATAGGCGGCGGACAGGCAGAGGGAGGCAGCGGTGATCGGACGCTCGTCCGCAACCTCGATCTCGCCCTGGCTGTGGTCAATCGGGTTGAAGCGCTTGGCCAGCCAGGTCCAGCCCGGCATCAGGGCCAGCAGCGCCAGGAAGATGCCGGAATAAAGGTTGTCGACAGCCGTCATCGCCGAAGCCCAGCTCGGGTCCGCCTCGCCCAGACCGGTGGACGCCATCAGCGCGCCGTAATTCACCGAGCCGCCGATATAGGTGGCAGTGAAGGCGCCAACCGCGGCCGCCTGGCGCGTGCCCAGCTCTGCCGCTTCGGTGCCGGCGGCATAATCGCCGATATCGATGAGGGAAAAGGCGATAACCGCCCCGACCACGGTCGCGAACGCGGCCAGCAGGAAGGCGCCGGCCATGCGGGTGGTTTCGAAGAAGATTTTCTTGAGATCCGCCTTCATCAGAAAGAGCGGGATCAGGATCGGGACGAAATAGGTCCAGACAAAATCATAAGCCGGCGCGGTTGAGGGGATGAGGCCGATATTCGATGCAATGATCGCCAGGAAAATGGCCCAGACCGCGCCCGTCAAAAGCGCCCCGATCCGTGTCTTTTCGATCAGGAACCCCGCCGCGGCAATCGCGAACAGGCTGGCCATGACGGCCAGATGATTGTCAGCCGGAATCAAAGACATGAAACTTCCCCTCAATGATCGTGCGCGACCCTAGCCGCAGCATGAATGTGGCGCAAACCCCGTCAACGCCCGCCATTGTCAGCCGGCCAGCGCCGCCTCGCGCTCAAAGGCCCGCTTGTAGGCCGGACGCTCGGTCAACCGCGCGACATAGCCAGAAAACGGCTCGATGCGTTCGAGCAGGTTGAACATCATCATGAAATTCAGGGTCGAACCGATCATCAGATCAGCCGCCGTGAAATGATCACCGACCAGATAATCGCGCCCGTCCAGGCCCCGGGCCAGGGTCGCCTTGACCGAGGCCAGATCTCCCCAGCCGGCGGTCTGGCGCGGTGTGTCTCGCGACATTGCCTTGTCCATGAAGGCCGGCTCGATCACGGATCCGGCAAAGAAGAGCCAGCGCAAATAACTGCCGCGTCCCGGCGCATCAATCGCCGGCGCAAACCCCTTGTCCGCGAAACGGTCGGCGAGCCAGGTGCAGATTGCGGCGCTTTCAGTGATCAGCTCCCCCTCGACCTCGAGCGCCGGCACCTTGCGCATAGGATTGACGGCGCCATAGGCCTCGGACTGGATATCATCACGGACATTGACGATACGAAGATCAAACGGCTCGCCGATCTCCTCCAGCATCCACAAGGCGTGGAAACCGCGGGTGCGCGGGCAGTGATAGAGGGTCATTTTGGGCATGATGGCGGTCCGTGTCGGCTGAAGGGCGGCGCCGTTGGCACGCGATATCGTCAAGCGGCGTCCATACAGGCATCGACCTCGATTTCGATCAGGAATTCCGGTCCGATGAAACGGGATATCTCAACCATGGTCGCGGCCGGCGGATTGTCCTTGAAACAGGCGGCATGGGCGCGACCAAAAGCCTCCCAATGATCGATATCAGTAACGAACATCCGCGTGCGCACCACGTCGTCGAGCGAACCGCCGACATCGGCCAGGGCTTTGGCGATGATCTCGAAACAGCGCCGTGCCTGGGCTTCCGGATCGCCGATGCCAAAGGGTTGCCCCTGCTCATCCAGGGACACCGTGCCGGTGACCCAAGCCAGATTGCCGCGCCGGATGGCGCGGCAATAGCCGATCTGGTTTTCCCAACTGGCACCCGTGAAGCTGCGACGGGTTGATGTCGACATGGCCTATTCCCCGGACGGTGCGGCCAGAATGTCCAGCGCCACCGCCGCCATCGCCTCGGTCGCTTGCGTAATCGAACCTTGCGGATCATCGGGCGCAAAGAAGGGCGAGTGATTGGACGGCGGGACCAGACCGCGGGCGGTGTAATCGGCCAGCGTTTCCCGGGTCGTGCCACCGACCCAGAACATGAAGGTCGGGATATTGTGTTCGGTGCGATGATATTGCGAGAAATCCTCACCGCCCATGACCGGTGAGGCCTCGACCACCGCCTCGGCACCGAACCGGCTGCGCATGGTGTCGACCGCGCGGGCCGCCAGGTCCGGGCTGTTGTAGAGCGCCGGCGTATAGGTTTCCTCGATCTCGACCCGCGGATACTCCTCCGGCGTCAGACCATAAGAGGCCGCCTGGTTGGCGGCGATGCGCTGGATACCGGACAGGAGTTGCTCGCGCACCTCGTCGGTATAGGAGCGAACCGTCAGCTGCAGATGGGCGCCGTCGGAGATGATGTTGTGCTTGGCGCCGGCATTGAAGGCACCAACCGTGACGACGGCCGGTTCCAACGGCGAGACTTCACGCGACACCAGTGACTGCAGCGACACCACGATCTGCGAAGCCAGATAGATCGGATCCTTGGTGGTGTGCGGGTAGGCGCCATGCCCGCCGCGCCCCTGCACATAGATGTCGACCGAGTCGACATTGGCCATGGCATAGCCGGGCACGTAGGTGATGGTGCCGGTCGGAATGGCCGAGAAGGTGTGGAAGGAGATGTTGAAATCGGGCAGCGGGAAGCGCTCGAACAATCCGTCCTCGATCATCGCCACGGCACCCTCGCCCAGCTCCTCGGCCGGCTGGCCGATCAGCACCAGCGTGCCGGACCATTCATCGGTCCGCTCGACCAGCTGGCGGGCGGCACCGACCAGGGCGGTCATGTGGGTGTCATGGGCGCAGGCGTGCATGACCGGGTTTTCGACACCGCGATGATCAACATCAGTATCGGTCGAGGCGTAGGACAGGCCGGTCTGTTCCGGGACCGGCAGACCGTCCATGTCAGCCCGCAGCATTAGCGTCGGGCCGTCGCCATTTTCCATCACCGCAACAATGCCGGTCCCGCCGACACCCTGGGTCACGTCAAAGCCGAGTGCTTCCAGTTCCGCCGCCAGGCGGGCCGCGGTCTCGAATTCCTGGTGGGAGAGTTCCGGATGGGCGTGGAAGTGCCGATAAAGCGCTTCCAGATAGGCGTCATAATCGGCTGCAATCGCTGTGCGAAGCGCGTCGTCGCCAGCTGTATCCTGCCAGGCGTGGGCTGCGGGCTGGGCAGCCAAAGCGAGCGTGAAGGCCGCAACGGCCGACATCAGATGGCGTTTCATGATCGATATCCCCTCATTGAGCTGGCGCCATTCGACCCAGCTCACGCGCAAAGGTCAATGCGCCCGTCATCTTGCAGTGCGGGAGGGACGGTGATTTCCACAATCCCGTGTCCGACATGCCCGCACGGGATTGCCACCTCGCCACACTGTCCGGCCTAGTAGAAGCATGACAGACACCGTCCTCTCACTTCATCAGGTCACCCAGCGCTATGGCAAGCTGACCGCACTCGACGCCGTCGATCTCGCCATTCCCGCCGGGGCCATCTACGGCTTTCTCGGACCAAACGGCGCCGGCAAGACAACTGCGATCCGCTGCGCCATGGGCCTGCTGCGCCCCCAGGCCGGCCGGATCGAGATCGGCGGTCATGACCTGACCCGTAACCGGCGCCAGGCCCTGGCCAGTGTCGGCGCGGTGATCGAGACGCCGGCCCTGTTTCCCAACCTCACCGGCCGCGAAAACCTTGACGTCACGCGCCGCATGCTGGGCATTGCACCCGCGCTCATCGACCGGGCGCTGGAGCTGGTCGACATGCGCGAGGCGGCCGACCGCCGGGTCGGGCAGTACTCGCTCGGCATGAAACAGCGCATGGGTCTGGCCCGCGCCCTGCTGGCCGAGCCGCGCCTGTTGATCCTGGATGAACCGACCAATGGTCTCGACCCGGCCGGCATCCGTGACATGCGCTCCCTGATCCGCGCCCTGCCCGAACGCACCGGCGCGACGATCTTCATGTCCAGCCATTTGTTGTCAGAGATCGAGCAATTGGCCACCCATGTCGGCCTCCTGCAGCATGGCCGGGTCTTGTTCGACGGCACGCTGGACGCGCTATCGCGGCAACAGACCCCGCGCCTGATCATCACCGCCGACCCGGTGGCGCAGGCCGAACAGGTCCTGCGCAGCGCCGGTTTTGCCGATCCGATCCACGAAGGCGAGCGCCTGGTCCTCACCGATCCCGGGGCGATCACGCCCGAGCGCGCTGCCAGCCTCAATGCGGCCCTGCACGAAGCCGGCTGCCGGGTCAGCGAGTTGCGGCTCGAACGGGCGGATCTGGAAACCACCTTCATGACTCTGACCGGCCATACGGGGGATGCCGCATGATCAATGTCCTGATCGCCGAAGCCACCAAGCTGCGCCGCTCCCTTGTTCTGCTCGTCGCGACCACGCCGCCGGTCATGGTCTTTGCCCTGGGCGTGCTGATCGTCGCCAGCGGCAATGCGCCGCCGGAATGGACGATGCACACCATGGCCGGCGCCGCGATCTGGGCCTTTTTCCTGCTGCCGATGAGCGTGATCGGCCTGACCGCCCTGATCGCCCAGCTGGAGCACGGCCCCGATACCTGGTCGCACACGCTGGCCCTGCCGGTGCCGCGCTGGCAGATTTTCCTGGCCAAGGCGTTGGTCGCGCTCGGATTGATGGCCGTGGTCAGCCTGGCGGTCGCCTTCGCCAGTTGGGCCAGCGCGCTGGTCGGGCTGCAGCTTGGCGACGGTGTGGTGATCGCCGGCAGGTTCGACCCGGTGCTGGCGCTGCGCCTGTATGGTTGGATGTTTGTCGCCGGCCTGCTGGTGATGGCGATCCAGTGGAGCTTGGCGATGCGGTTTCGCAGTTTCGCGGCGCCGGTCTCGGTCGGGATCGGCGGCACATTCGTGGCGGTCGCCGCGACCAGCGCCGAAAAGGGTCTCTATTTTCCCTGGCTGATGCCGGTGAATGTACTGGCGTCCGACGATGGCCGCAGTGATCTGGCCATCATGATGGGCGGGATTGGCGGGCTAATCGTGTTCGGGCTTGCCATTATCTGGCTCAGCCGCCGCGACTGGGGCTGATCAGACCGGCTTGGCCTTGAAGTGGCGGATGTCTTCCTGCGCGGCGAGGCAGGCCGGGCGCAATTGCTCGGCCTGCGGGAAGTCATGGATCCGCGCCCAAAGCGTGTCCTTCAAGCTAGCCGGATAGGCCTTGAAGCGCCGCGCCGCATGACCGATGGCCAGAATACCCGCATTGACCATCCACGGATCGTCGGCCGTCGACGCGAACTCGAGCGGCGCGGCGAGCGCGTCCAGGTTTTCACAATCCATCGCGATCTTGACGATGTCGGCAGGGGCGTAGCGGGTCGGCAATTCAGTCATCCAGTTGCGGCTCAACGATCCGCACGGGTCCGGGCATGTGACAGGCCTCGATCACCGGCGGCGGGGTTTCAAAGAAGAAGTCGTGTGTGCGGTTACGACGGGCCTGCTTGGCATCCCAAAAGGCCTGTCCGTCCGTGCGCATGACCTCATAAGCGGGTCTGTCGGCTTCGGGAAGGTCCGAGGCGATCCTTGCTGACACAATGATGTCACGAGCGAGCGTGTCGGCGATCACACCGGAGTTCACCGCCGGGTCGCCGCGCTGCAGCGCCTGGACATGCTCCATCCCGTCAATCACCCGGCCAAAGACCGACATGATCCGGTCGAGATGGCGCGGCCCCTGACCGATCACGATGTAGAATTCAACATCGCCGCTGTCGGGATCATTGTCGCGCGCCATGGCGACGGTGCCCGGGCAATGGATCGGCCAGACCTCATTGCCGGCCTCATTCATGGCAGCGGGGAAGCCATCAACATGACCCACGGTTGGCGCATAGAGGTCGGCATCGCTCATCGGCGAGAAGGTGACGGTCGAGGCGGGAATCGTGAATTCACCGGAGAGCGGTGGATATTGCGGCAACTCGACCGCGTCCGGGTCCTCGCCGCGCCCGCCCTGGGCCACGAAGCCGTCGATCACACGATAAAAGCTGCGCCCGTCGAAAAACCCGTCGCGCGCCGCCTGCCGCATGCGATTGGCGTGATTGGGGGCGATCCAGTCGGCGAGTTCGATCGCAATCACACCATCTTCGACCTCGAGCAGAAGGAGGTCAGCAGGGTTGACCGGGCGCCAGTCGGGAATGCCGGTGAAGTCGGGGGTGGGTGCTTCGACGGCGGCGGGCAGGGCTTCAGAACCAATCACGTCTTCGCCAGCCGTCTCGTCGGGCGAGCCACCACAGGCCGCACACGCCATAAGACAGGCGGCCGCCAATAATGCATGTTTCATCGCATCCCAAGACGGCGCGAACGCGCCCTCTCCCCCCATTGTTTTCTTGTCAGCCAGTGGGCCTTGGTCCATCCGGTTCGTCAAGGCCACCTTCGGTGCCGCAAAGCGGGCCTGCGCCTTGACGAACCGGATGGACCAAGGCGAAATCCCGGCGAGAGATCAATGACCTGTTCCGTCTCACATGAGACAGGCCTAGGCTTCCGGCGCCCCGCCAAAACGCTCCGACCATTCCGCCAACTGCACATCCTCGATCTTGGCAAACAAGACCTCCGGCGGCGTGATCGCCAGACCGTGCGGCAGCGCATCCAGCAGGTCGCTGGCCGGACCGTCGAAATTCCAGCTGCGCCGGTCTTCCGGCACACCAACTGCGTCGAGGATTTTCTTCGCCGCGACCGGGATGAAAGGCTGGGCCAGGATGCCGAACAGGGCGACCAGGTTGAGGCCGGTGCGCACACCGACCGCGGCGGCGTCGACATCGGTCTTGTACTTCACCCAGGGCTCGGCCTTGGTGAGATACTCGTTTCCAGCCGCCCAGATGGCGCGGACTTCGGCCGCGGCCTTGCGGAATTCCATCGCTTCCATATTGGCGACGAGCGCCGGCAAGCGCTGGTCCAGCTCGGCCGCCATCCAGGCCTCATTCTCGCCCGGCGTACCGACAGCCGGCAGCTGACCGTCAAACTTCGAGACCGTGTATTTGGTGATGCGGTTGACGAAATTGCCCAGCACATTGGCGAGGTCGGAATTGATCAGCCCCTGGAAATGCTCCCAGGTAAAAGCTGCATCCGAGCCTTCCGGCGCGTTCGCCGTGAGGTACCAGCGCCAATAATCCCCGGGCAGGATGTCCAGCGCCTGGTCCATGAAGACGCCGCGCTTTTCCGAGGTCGAGAACTTGCCGCCATACCAGGTCAGCCAGTTGAAGGCCTTCAGCTTGTCGACCGTCTTCCACGGCTCTTCCGAGCCGAGAATGGTCGCCGGGAAGGAGACGGTGTGGAAGGCGACATTATCCTTGCCCATGAACTGGACATAGGTGACATCATCGGCGCCCTTGTCGGTGCGCCACCAGCTTTCCCAATCACCACCACCGGCCTCGGCCCATTCCGCCGTGGCGCCGATATAACCGATCGGCGCATCGAACCAGACATAGAAAACCTTGCTCTCGAACCCTTCACGCGGCGTGCCCTCATGGGCCACCGGCACCCCCCATTTCAGATCGCGCGTGATCGAGCGGTCGCGCAGGCCTTCATCGAGCCACTTGTAAGCGATCGACTTGGCCAAGCTGGGCCATTCCGTGGCGGCATCGACCCAGTCGCGGATCCGCGCCTCCATCTTGGTCTGGACCAGATGGAGATGCTTGGTCTCGCGCACTTCCAGATTCTTCGAGCCGGAAATCTTCGAATAGGGCTCTTTCAGATCAGTCGGCTCGAGCAGGCGGCCGCAATTGTCGCACTGGTCGCCACGGGCGCGCTCGAAACCGCAGTGCGGACAGGTCCCCTCCACATAGCGGTCCGGCAGGAAGCGGTCATCATCGATCGAAAAGACCTGCTCCTCGACCCGCTCGACGATCAGCCCCTTGGCCTCGAGCACATCTGCAAAATGCTGCGTCAGGCGGATATTGGGCGCGTTCGAGGTGCGGCCGAAATAATCATAGCTCAGCGAGAAACCCTCACCGGAGCGCTTCTGGATATCGTGCTGCTCGTCGCAATAGGCGCGCACATCCATGCCGGCGGCATCGGCGGCCAGCTCGGCCGGCGTGCCATGCTCATCCGTGGCGCAGACATAAAGAACGTCATGGCCGCGCAGGCGCTGGAAGCGCGCATAGACATCGGCCGGCAGCATCGACCCCGCCAGATTCCCCAAATGCTTGACGCCATTGATGTAAGGCAGAGCGCTGGTGATCAGTATACGGGCCATGGTCGGAATTCTTCTCTTGCGCGGAAAACGGGGTAAGCTGTTCGCGGGAAAGGCGAGTCTTGGCGACATCGCCTCGCAGGGCGAGACATACAAGCCCTGCTTTGGGGAGGAAACAGGAAATGCCGCGAATTTTCGGATTGAATATCATCGCAACCCTTGTTGCGGGCATCGCATTCTGGATGGTGGGGGCCCTGTTTTATGGCGTCCTGTTCGCCGAATTGTGGATGGGATTGTGGGGTTTCACGGCGGCCGATGAACCGCGCATGGAAGCGGCTGCCGGCCTGTCCATGGGGCTCGGCTTTCTGCTCAGCATCATTTTCGCTGGCGTGCTGGGCTTCACGCTGAAGGCGCTCAAGGCAGACGGCATGGTCAGCGCCATCAAATGGGCCATCTTCCTGTGGGCCGGCTTTGTCATCACCACGATGAGCTATGACATCCTCTACGCCCTGCAACCGGTCATGCTGCTTGTCCTCGACGGTGCCCATACGCTGACCGGCTTTGTCGTCATGGCGGTACTGCTCACCGTGCTCGACAAGACCGCCGTCAAGGACTGACCGGGCCAACGGGCATTGAGGCGGGCGCAATTGCAGCAAACACTTGTCGCGCCCGCCGCGCCCGCGTATCAGACCGTTTCTGGATGCCGGCTTAGCTCAGCTGGTAGAGCACCTGATTTGTAATCAGGGGGTCGGGGGTTCGAGTCCCTCAGCCGGCACCAGTTTTTTGACATCTAAGCGGCACAAACGGCGCTCGCCCATGGACGCACCGTCGGTCAAGCCGAGATGCTGCACGCGGGGTAGCCGGCCGCCTGCGGCGTATCATCAATCAAAGCAACCTGGGTTCCGGTTTTCAGGCGGGCGGTGATCTCGGCGACCCGGGCACCCAGCAGGGCCGCGGTCCGGCGATCCGAGTCCGGCGGCGCGACATCGCCGCCCTGATCGCCATTGGCCTGGGCCATCACGCCGATCGAGGCGCCGATGCGGTTGATATCCTCGACCGACCCGGTCGAGGAATTATTGCCAGGCAGCAGGCCGAGGCTGATCCAGATCATCCCGTGCTGGGCGGCCAGTGTGGAGAGCTGGCTGAGGGTGGCGAACTTGTCCCCGGCCTGCGAGCTCGACACGGTGAAACCGGCCGCCACCTTGTCCTGCCAGCCGCGCTGGAACCAGATCCGGGAGGTCGCGTCCATGAAGGTTTTGAACGGTCCGGATACTGCGCCCATATAGGTCGGCGACCCGAAGATTATGGCATCGGCAGCGTTCAGGACGGCCCAGTCGGCCTCGGTCATCTCGGTGACATCGATCAGGCGGGCGGTAGCGCCCGGTTCGCGCCCGGCGCCGTCGTGGACAGCCTTGGCGAGCGCCTCGGTGTGGCCGTATCCGGAATGATAGGCGATTGCGATTTGAATATTCATTCTGTGCCTCCTGTATTTGCCCCTGTGTCATACCGCCGGGCCGCAGCGAGATAATCGCTTGATCAGGAAGCTCACTATTCACCCACACGAAACAAAGCGCTGCGCAAAAAACGACGACAGCCACAATCAATCCCCCGGGCGCTGAGACCAAGGTCGACGGCCGGCCGAGCAGAACCGCGCATGATTTCGGAAACTGTGTCTGTCCCGGTTATTGCGGTTATTGGGGGTATAGCTTTCGCCATTGTCATTGGCGGCGGGCTGCTGGCGGGCTTCGCCGAACGGGGTGTCGTCCTCGCGCCCGAGGAGCGCGCCGGCTTCTTGCTGTCTTGTCGGAGGACCGGCGCCGTGCGCGGACAGGGCCATTGATCGCTTGTCAGCCAGCAGGCCGTATCCGCTTCTTCAGCTCAAGGGTGAAACCGCGCAGCGGCCGCGTCGCGGCCCTTGACCTGAAGAAGCGGATACGGCGACCTCTCGGCAAGCGGTTTATGGTGGGGTGCGCGCCGGGGCGCGGGGTGCGACTGGGGATTAGTTGTGTCTGTCCCGGTTTATTTCAGGCGGGTGTCCGGCCGAAAACCGGTATGTGTCCCCGGTTTTCCCGGTTTATTTAATGGGTGCCTGTCACCATTTATTTAGTGTCAGCACCCTGCCCGCACTCAAGGCGAAGTTCCTCTGACAGGACCCTACAGCCCCTTTATTTCAAACACGCCCCGAATTTCCCGACTAACTAGACCATAGCGAAATGGCAGATCCACATCGAGGGAAGTCAACCATTCGCAATCAACTTCCAATTCATTTAATAATAGAATTAAGTAAAACCTAAGATAATTCACATCATTACTGCGTTTGACAAAATACCCAATTTCGATATATAGAGCCTCTGAAGTAGAGCAAATTGAAATTTTGCCCCGGTAGTCAGCACTAACTTTTATGTAGAATATATTACAAAGTAGATGGTATTTTTCGAAATGAAATTTTGACAATTCTTCCACACACAATGATCTTTCACCGTCATTGCGATAGGCATCGACCACTCTATGGAATCGAATTTTGTCCATGAATGATTTCAATGCGTCGGACAGCATTACAGATATTACCTCGCAAAAATTTAGACCTAACCAGAGCGATCTATCTGGATTGCGTGGCCTGCCGCAAACGTCGGCAGTTCACGCCGGTCTTGGGACAGGAAAACTGGGGACACCGGAAAACTGGGACACAAAACTGGGGACACGTACCGTTTTACACGTGAGCCTCTATCCGACCGGGCACGGAGACCAAAACCACCAGGCCGGCCGGAACCGGTCGCAATGGTGCAGAAATGCGCACGCAGGGCAATGCAAAACGTCCGCGTCAGGCGACGGGCGTCAGAAGCGCCGGCTGATACTCAGCTGCGCGCCATGGCGCGGATCGGATCCGCGGCCGAAATCCGCGTTGAGACTGACCGCAATGACCGTCAGTGCATTCGGTTTCAGGCTGACGCCCAGATCCAGAGCGGCAAAGCCATCATCATGCGACGTATTCGGCACCTGGAATTGCGCCGATGGTGCGCCCTCCAGATCCGCATAGGCGAGCGCATTGCCGGCAGACATGTCCTGGTACCAGCCCAGCTCACTCTGTAATTCCAGGACACCCAGCGCGGTCGCGTGGCGGCCATCGACACGGCCACCCAGCCCGACAAGGGTCTCGTCAGCATCGCGCCCTGCCAGATGGGCATCAAAGGCACCCGAGCCCTGCTCGGTATAGCTGTCAAACCGGGCCCGCCCATGCTGGACCTGAAAGACCGGTCCGACCGACACAGCCCCCAGATCCATGGCCGCCCCAATTTCGAACCCGGCGCTGAACTGGTCCGCCTCGACACCCGCCTGAGCGACGTCGATTGCATCCCGAACGACCAATCGACGGCTCAGATCAAAGTCGAGCCAGCTGTTTGCGGCATAGGCCTGCCCGTACCAAGAGTCTTTGGCGAGACTGACATATCCCAACAGCGTGACCGCCTCCCCCTGGACGTGACTGCCATCCCGGCCTGCGCCATAGTCCGAAAAGCTGAAAGCAGCCCCGACCATCCCGTGTTGGGAGAGCCGGAAATCAATGCCCAGCGCGCCATGCCGCTCCTGAATGTCAAAGCGGTCATTGGGCAGCCGCGTGCTGCCCCATTGCTGGCGCAGATCGAAATAGGCCGTGGCCCGTTCGCTCAAGGCCACACCCGCCTCACCCGCACCCGCCGCGTCGCGCGCCAGCGAGCCACGTTGCGAGACCAGATCCGCCATGGCCCGGCTGATGCCGAAGCCGAGCCGGTCCATCGCAAATGTGTCGCTTGGAGACGCGCTTTGCAGGGCGTCTTGAAGACTGGCCAGATCCGGGCGGTAATCCAGCGCGTGCGCCAATTCCTGCAGACCGGCATCGCTGGCTCCGCCCGACAAGGCTGCGTCGAGGGCCGTGGCCACCGCCCTTTGCTGATCGGATCCGGCAAAAGACGCGTACGGCGCAGCTTGCAGCTCCACACCGATTGCGCTGTCAGTCACGCCCAGAACATAGGACAAAACCGGCGAGGGCGAAGGCGCAGTCAGGCTGGAATTATTGCTGGCAACACCGAAGGCCGTCTCAACCACCGTGAAACGCGATCCGCGCAAGGGCTGGTAGTTCGGGTCCAGATTAAGACGGATTTCAGCGTCGATATCGGCGCTGCCATAGACCATCAGGGTATCAATGCCCTCAGCCGACAGATCGACCTCGATCACACCGTCCCGCAGGAATAGGTCGCTTTCCAGATAGAGGGCTTCGCCGCCCACACCGTCCAGCCTCCCCGGGCGGATGGAACCGCCAAACATCACGGTATTCCCGCCCGCAAAGATCGCGCCGCTGCCGGACAGGTCCGTATTGCTCAAATAGAGATCGACCGTGTCGAGCAAGCCATCAACGCGGATATCGGAATTCATGAGGAAGGTTTCACCGGAGGCGACGTAGAGCAAGCCGCCCGGCTCGACCCAGGTTGAGCCCCCGGTCTGCAGCAAGGTATCGGTATCAAAGATGCCGGCGATCTGCAGGGCACCACCATTGATCACGGCCCCTTCCCAATCGAAATACACGCCGTCCGGCCCGACATAGGTCGAACCATCAGTCTGCATCAGCCAGTCGGTCAGGAGGCCGCCGAGAATGACCAGCTCGCCGCTGTTCAGCGTGATACCGCCTTCATAATCCGCCGAATAGTCGAAATAGAGCCCCTCCTCGGCAACCGTGAAGCGCCCGCCATTCAGGGTCATGGCCTCGGCCAGCAAAATACCGTCGAGATAGACTTCGCCGCCCTCCAGAGTCAGCCCGTCTTCCAGCTCCAGAAAGCCGTCCAAAGTAATATTCAGACGTCCGTCCGCATCCACAGTGGCGCTTTCAAACAGCTCATAACCATCCACAACGCGTTCACCGTCGGCGATCGTCAGCGCTTCACCGGTCGCGTCGAGGACCGGCTTGTCGGCGACGACCGACAAGGGTGCCTGCGAGGGGCGGCCAGCAAAGAGTCCGGCCCCCGGCGTCGGGTTCCGGTTGACGCGTTGCTCGTCATGCAGCGACACATCGCCGATATTCTCCCAAGGCGCCAGCCCGTCCTGGACCGTCCCCGCCGCATCACGGTTGCAATCGGCATTCCAGGTCTGGTGCGGAATATCCACCGCGACCCAGTCTCCCAGCAGATACTCAAGGCCACGCGCCGGGCGCACGATCTGCTGGACACACTGCCCGAGCCGTTCCGGCTCATACGGTGAATGGACCCAGAGATAGTCGACACGGTAGGTGTTGCCATTGCCGACCTCAGCTGAGCCGACATAGGTCACTACGAGCTCGTCCAGGTCGATAGATTGCGCCTGCGCACCCGATTGTGCCAGCGCCGCCAGAGCGAGCCCCGTACATCCAGTCAACCACCGGCATGGCGCCGCGAGAAATTTCCTGAAAACACTCGACATGACGTCCCCCGCTGGCAAATAACGCCGGCAGGCTAGTCCGGGGCCAAAAAATTTGAATACGACATTCATCGTATGCGCGCCCCAAAAAGCGGGCGCTCACCATAATTGGTGACGAAATTATTGGTGCCAGGCCCCACTTTCCACGCGGTCAATAGTGAAAACTTCTATACCGATCCACAATTAAATCGATTGGATCAATACATCTCCATCTGCGATAAAGGTGCCATCGAAAGCCCGACGCTCGGGTCCTGCAGAGCAATAATCCCTTGGGAGGAAATCATGGACGGCAATGATCCGAACAGTGGCGGCAAATGCCCCGTCATGCATGGTGGCAATACCGGGACCGGCAGCAGCGTCATGGCCTGGTGGCCACGCGCGCTCAATCTCGACATCCTGCACCAGCATGACCAAAAGCCGGACCCGATGGGGCCGGATTTTGACTATCACGAAGCGCTCAAATCGCTGGACGTGGAAGCCCTCAAAAAGGACATGCACGCCCTGTTGACCGAAAGCCAGGACTGGTGGCCGGCCGATTACGGTCATTATGGCGGCCTGATGATCCGCCTCGCTTGGCACTCGGCCGGCTCCTACCGCCTCGCCGACGGTCGTGGTGGCGGCGGTGCCGGCAATATCCGCTTCGCGCCGCTCAATTCCTGGCCGGACAATGGCAATCTGGACAAGGCGCGCCGCCTGCTCTGGCCGCTCAAGAAGAAATACGGCAATGCCGTCTCCTGGGCCGACCTCATCCTGCTGGCCGGCACGATTGCCTATGAAAACATGGGCCTGAAGACCTTCGGCTTCGGTTTTGGCCGCAAGGATATCTGGCATCCCGAAATCGACACCTATTGGGGTGCCGAGCAGGAATGGTTGGCCCCGTCTGACAGCCGCTATGACGATGTCGGCAAGCCGGACACCATGGAAAACCCGCTCGCTGCGGTGCAGATGGGCCTCATCTATGTCAATCCGGAAGGCGTGAACGGGACACCCGACCCGCTCAAGACAGCCGGCCAGGTGCGCGAGACCTTTGCCCGCATGGCCATGGATGATGCCGAAACCGCCGCTCTTACCTGTGGCGGCCACACCGTCGGCAAGGCGCACGGCAATGGCGATGCCGGGGCGCTCGGCGCCGAGCCCGAGGCCGGTGCGATCGAGAACCAGGGCTTTGGCTGGCTCAACCCGCATCTCGATGGCAAGGCGACCAATGCCGTCACCTCCGGTATTGAGGGCGCTTGGACCACCAATCCGACCCAATTCGACATGGGCTATTTCGAACTGCTGTTCGGCTATGAGTGGGAGCTGACCAAGAGCCCCGCCGGCGCCAATCAATGGCAGCCTATCGGTATCAAGGAAGAACACATGCCGGTCGATGCGACCGACCCTTCCGTGCGCCGCATGCCAATGATGACCGATGCCGACATGGCCATGAAAATGGACCCCGACTATCGCGCCATCTGCGAGAAATTCATGGCCGATCCGGCCTATTTCAAGGACACTTTCGCCCGCGCCTGGTTCAAGCTGACCCACCGCGACATGGGTCCCCGCGCCAATTATTTCGGTCCGGACGTCCCGAAAGAGGACCTAGTCTGGCAGGATCCTATCCCGGCCGGCCCGACGGGCTGGAATGTCGAAGCCGCGAAGAAAGCGATCGCCGACAGTGGTCTTTCCGTGTCCGACATGGTCACCACGGCCTGGGACAGCGCCCGCACCTTCCGCGGCTCGGACAAGCGCGGCGGCGCCAATGGCGCCCGCATCCGCCTCGCCCCGCAAAAGGACTGGGAGGGCAATGAGCCGGACCGTCTGGCCCGTGTGCTCGGCGTGCTTGAACCGATCGCCAACAAGGTCGGCGCCAGTGTCGCGGACATCATCGTGCTGGCCAGCAATGTCGGTATCGAACAGGCGGCCAAGGCGGCCGGTCATGCCGTCACTGTGCCCTTCACGCCGGGCCGCGGCGACGCCACGGATGAGATGACCGATGGCGACAGCTTTGAATCACTGGAACCGCTCGCTGACGGCTATCGCAACTGGGCCAAGGAGGATTATGTCGTCACGCCCGAGGAAATGCTCCTCGACCGGACCCAGCTCCTCGGCCTGACCGCGCCGGAAATGACCGTCCTGGTCGGCGGGATGCGGGTGCTGGGCACCAATCATGGTGGCACCAAGCATGGCGTCTTCACCGACCGCGAAGGCCAGCTGACGACCGACTTCTTCGTCAACCTGACCGACATGGCCTATTCATGGGATCCGGTCTCGAAATCGACCTATGAGATCCGTGACCGCGCCACGGGCAAAGCCAAATGGACTGCGACCCGGGCCGACCTGGTCTTCGGTTCGAATTCCATCCTGCGGGCCTATGCCGAGGTCTATGCCCAGGACGACAATGAAGCGAAATTCGTCAAGGATTTCGTCGCCGCCTGGACCAAGGTGATGGAAGCTGACCGGTTTGATGTGAATTAGCACCCGACCGGACTGACCAAGACTGAAAAGGGGCGGACCTGCCGGGTCCGCCCCCTTTTTTTTGCCGGGCGAGGTTGGAGGGCTTGGTGGACGGGCCAATGGGCTTGGGCCGTATGAGACCCGTCCTGTGCCACGCTGTGTGACGTCCGGACCCTAGCGCGGAACCGGCCATGGATCGCGTGTCAGCAGGGGACCGTATCCGCAGGCGGTTTGTGGTGGGGTTTGCGCCCGGGCGGGGGGGGAGCCAATCAGTAATCGTTGGCGCATTTCGTCCGCGCCGGGCTGGAAGTCGGTTTTGAAGCCAGGCCGATCAGACGCGCGCGGCCAGCAGAAATCCGATCACCCGGCGCATGCCGGCGGCGTAGGCGTCGGTGTCCCGAGCGCCCAGAAGCAGGCCCTTGGACGCCATCATCATGACATAGCCGGCCTCGCGGGCGGCCTCGTGACCAAACCGGCCCTCGCCTTCCAGCGCGGCCACCAGCGCGGTGGTGCAGGCCTCGTCCGGATCGGGGCGAAGACGGGCACGCGCCTGTTTGCCGAGTTCGAAGATTTCCGCGCCATGCGGCGCCGTCCTCAGGAATTCAACGCTCGAGCCCAGCCATTGGGCAAAGAACCCGGTCAGGCGGGAGGCGAGGTCGGCCGGTTTACCGTCCAGCGCGGCGAGCGCCGCCGCCTCGCTTTGCGTGACATAGCCATCAATGGCCCAGTCGAGCACGCCCTCCTTGCCGCCAAACCGGTTGTACAGCGTCTGGCGAGACACCCCGGCCGCACGGGCCAGATCATCCATCGAGGCCTTGCGAAAGCCGTAATGGCCGAAGGCCTCGAGCACGCGCAGATAGGTCGGGTCGCGGTCGGTCAGATGGGCCATGCTCGCCTTATACAAAACAGACAAAATTCGTCAATTGACGCCAAAGAAATTTACATTTAGTACAATAATTGTCCAACTCGCATAAGTCCTGCCCCCTTGATACCGGCGCCATTCGGAGATCGATTGCCATGACCAAATCCAAACCCACCGCCCTGATCACCGGTGCTTCATCGGGCATCGGCCTGGAACTGGCCCGCATTCACGCTGCGCGCGGCGGCGACCTCGTAATCACCGCCCGGCGGACCGATCGGCTCGACGCGCTCAAGGCGGAGCTGGAGGCCGCCCATAAGGTCACGGTCACCGTAATCGCCGGGGATCTGACCGATCCTCTCGCCCCTGCAGCGATTTACGACGCGGTCAAGGCAGCCGGTATCGAGATCGACTACCTGATCAATAATGCCGGTTTCGGCGGCCTCGGCCGCTATGACCAGATGGACTGGTCGCGTCATGAAAGCATGATCGCGGTCAATATCACCGCCCTGGCCAAGCTGACGCATCTCTTCCTGCCGGACTTCATCGCCCGCGGTTCGGGCCGGATCCTCAACGTGTCGTCCATCACCTCCCTCGTGCCCGGGCCGGGCCAGGCTGTCTATTACGCGTCGAAGGCCTTCGTGACGTATTTTTCCAATGCGATTGACCAGGAGGCGCGCCAATACGGCGTCACGTCGACGGCGCTTTTGCCCGGTTCCACGGCGACGGAGTTTCGCGATGTCGCCGGCCTGCAGGGCAATCCCCTGTTTGACCGCACCTTCACCGCACATGACGTCGCCCGGACCGGCTATCGCGGCATGCTAAAAGGCAAGCTCACCCTGCTCGCCGGGCTCAGCTTGGGCCAGCGCATCCAGATGGCCCTCCTGCCCTTCGCCCCCATGCGCAACAAGCTGCGCCTGATCCATGGCATGCAATTGCCGAAGGAAGCCGCGAAGGCGTGAGCCTGGCGGTAAAAGACCGGCACATGTCGATTGCCGGGCCGGACAAGGATCGGCCCGCCCCCGTCCAGCCGGTGTCTGCTTTTGGATGGGGCACCGGACAGTCTCCGCACCGGACCCCGCCGCACCTCCCTGGCCACCAGCGCGCGCAGCGGCCGGCAGGTGCGGGTTTGGGGGTAGATGCGGCGCGCGCTTCGCACGCCCGGCCATACATCCCTTGCCGGGAGTTCGCCGTATCCGGTTCTTGAGCCCAAGGGGCATGCCCGCGGAGCGGCGCCTGCGGCGCCCTTGACCTCAAGAACCGGATACGGCCCGCTGGCTGACAAGGGATTTATGGACGGTTACGCGCCGGGTGCGCGAACTACGAGCGCTTGTCACTTCGATCGCGAGATTTGAGGTTCTGACCCAGCCTGCTTCCAGACTACCGGAAAACTCCAATCCAAAACGATCTAGTTTCCTGGGGGCAGAGCACTCTTCGATGGACTCTACCATCCCCTGGCCGGAATTCACGGGGCTGGGTCAATCGGCCCGGATCACGGGGCTGGGTCAGCTTGAGCAATTGGAGACGTTGCGTGACGGGGCTTTGTTCCGGGCCTGGATCCGGACACAAAAGCGCCCCCGGCCATTTGGCTCGGGGGCGATTTGTATTTGGATATTTGTGGAGGATATTGGATCTATCGTGCAGACCGGGCAGCGACCTACTCTCCCACGCCTTAAGACGCAGTACCATCGGCGCTAGGGGTCTTAACGGCCGTGTTCGGGATGGGA
>NZ_LQXG01000010.1:0-29485 GCF_001924955.1 Maricaulis sp. W15
TCACGGCTTGCCAAGGCAGCCAGGGACCTAACGGCCTCCTTCGCGCAACCATCCTACATCATCGCAAAACACAGGGACCTATGTGCCGGTGACCAGCTAGGTCCCTGACTTTCGCCCGGCCTTCGCCGGGCGTCCATCAGGGATGACAAGGAGACGGGCCGATCAGAAGTTCTGCGACCAGCTCACATCGAGGCGGAGCGAGCGGCCCGGTTCGCTGACGCCGGCGAAGACGCGGTCATAATCGTGGTCGAACAGGTTTTCGACACCGGCATTGATGCGCAGGCCGCTGTCGGCGATCGGTTGCCAGCGGGCATAGGCGTCGGCGACGACATAGCCTGGGCGATGCTCGCTGACGGCCAGCGGCTCGTCATACTCGCCGGCGGCCTCGATCCGGCCACCCAGGGTCAGGCGGGTGTCTTCGAAACGCCAGCGGCCATCGAGGAAGAGCCGGGTCGGAGCGAGCGAGCCGAGCGGGTCGCCGGTCGCGACGTCCTTGCCGTCAATACCCGTGAGCGAGGCGTCGAGCGAGAACGGGCCTTCGGCGAGGCCAAGCTGGATTTCATAACCTTCCAGCTCCGCAGCGCCGACATTGCGGCTCTGCGTCGTGCCGGCCGAGCACGGACCGAAGAAGGGCGGGGCGAAACAGGTCGGATCAAAAGCGAAATCGACAAAGAGGTCGATCAGGTTTTCCGCATCGGTCTGGTACCAGGAGGCGCTCACGTCGAGGCGGTCGACATTGACCCGGTCCGACAGATCCACCCGCAAGCCGATTTCCAGCGTTTCGGTCTCTTCCGGCAGCAGGTCCGGATTGGCAATGAACTCATTGGTGATGAAGGTCGGCGGGCCGAGGATGATGTGCGGCAGGGAGAAGTGGGTCCCGTCGAGATAAAGCTCGTTGATCGACGGTGCCCGGAAGGCTTCGCCCCAGCTGACGAAGACATTGAAACTGTCGATCGGCGCATAGGTGGCGGCAAAGCGGCTGGAGGTCGCATCGCTGGAAACGGTCGTGGTGGTCGGGGTTGAGGTTTCAAACGAGTCCTGGCGCACACCCGGCAGCAGGATCACGCGGCCCGGCAGGCCGAAGGGCGCCGGCCCGTCGAGTTCCAGCTGGACCCAGCCGGCGCTGAACTGGCTGTCGGCATCCGGCGCGCCGCCGCGCACACCGCCAGTTTCGGCGCTGTCATAACCGTCCTGGCTGTCTTCGTAATACTCACCGCCCACGGTCAGGCCGGCATCATAGGCACCGAGGGTGAAGTCAAAGCGCTGGTCGAGGCGGATGCCGGAGGTTTCCAGATCGCGACGAAGCTCGCGGCCGGACACGGTCTCGGTCTCATCGACGCCGGTCTCGTTGCGATAGACGGTGACGTCGAGATCGAGCCAGCTGATCGTGGACGGGGCGATTGTGGCGTTCAGCGTGATCGCGTCCGAGGTGATGTCCTTGTCGACCAGGGCGTTGAGCGAACCGACGGCGCCCGCGCCCTGGGCATTGTTAGGCTCGGTGGCGCTGCCGTCGAAGGTCTGCCAGCTCAACTCGGCCCGGATACCGTCGGCCAGGTCGGCGCCAAATTTGAACAGGCCGGAGATGCTGTCGTCATCGGCAGGCAGGTCATTGCCGGAACCCAGCGCAATATCGCCGGAGCTGCGCGAGGAGATCGAGGCGAGGGCGTCGAAGGCACCGGTGCGGCCGTAAAGGCTGACCGAGCCGCGGGTTTCCTCGTCCACCGAGCGATAGCCGGCGCCGAGGCCATAGCCCCAGTTCTCGCCATTGCCGAGCAGGTCGTGCGCGCTGGCAGTGCGGAAGGCGATCACCCCGCCGGAAGCGCCGGAGCCGAACAGGGCCGATGCCGGCCCGCGCACGGCTTCAACGCCAACCAGCATGGCCGGGTCGACAAAGAAGACACCATCATGGGCCGAACCGAAATTCTGCCGGGCGCCGTCGAGCAGCAGGGTCGTGTTTTCACGGCCCTGGCCGCGTAGCGACACCGTCTGGCCGGTGCGGCGCGGGCCGCCGGAAACGTCGACACCGGGTAGCTGGCGCAACAGGTCATCAAGGTCGGAGGGGCGGCTGAGGTCGAGGGCTTCAGCATCAACGGTCGCGGTCGCGCCCGGATACACGAAGCGGTCCAGCTTGGTGTAGGTGGTCTCGACGATGATCACGTCCTCGGCCGTTTCGGCCTCGTCGGCTTGGGCGAAGGCGGGAGCGGCTAGGGCGAACAGGGCGGTCGAGGCCAGAAATACGCGTTTCATGATAAGTCCTGATTGCGAATGATTTGCATGAGCTGTGTTCTGCCGCTTGATTTCTGCGAATGCAAGTGAGAATTTGTATCAACAACTGCCAATTCCATCCGGGTCATTCCAGATTTCACCGAGGGGCTAATGAAACTCGCTTATCTCGCTGCCGCCGCACTGACGCTGTCTGCCTGTGCCACGACGACCACCGACACCGCGCCAGTATCGTCTTCGACGCTGCCGGTCGCCGCGCATTCGCCGGAAGCATTCGAACGGGATCGCCAGGCGATCCTCGCCATGCAGGGCGAATATGCCGTCACCTTCGATTTCCGTGAGATGGTACCGATTGCCGAGGGTTACGAGCTGGCAGAACCGAAGCTCACCCCGGCCCGCGAAGTCGTCGTCGTGGTCGAGGACACGGGCGATTTCATCATGCTGCAGCACTTGCTGATCGCCGGTGAGGGCGACAACCCGTTCATCGTCAAGCATTGGCGCCAGGACTGGCGCTATGAGCCGGCGACCGTGCTGGCTTTCCAGGGTTTTGATGACTGGACCGTCGAGGATGTCGCCGCAGCCGATCGCGCCGGCGCCTGGTCGCAGACCGTTTACCAGGTTGATGACAGCCCGCGCTATGCCGCCGTCGCGCCGTGGACGCATGATGCGGATGGCATTTCCACCTGGGAACCGCCCGTTTCCTGGCGTCCGCTGCCGCGCCGCGATGACACCACGCGCGACGATTATGACGTGATTGCTGCCGTCAACCGTCACACGGTCACGTCTTGGGGCTGGATCCACGAGCAGGACAATTCCAAGCTCTCGCTGGAAGACGGCGTTGTGCACGAGCTGGTCCGTGAAGTCGGCGTCAACACCTATCGCAATACTGATCTGTCCAACGGCCAGG
Organism: Maricaulis sp. W15; assembly: GCF_001924955.1. Lineage (NCBI taxonomy): Bacteria > Pseudomonadati > Pseudomonadota > Alphaproteobacteria > Maricaulales > Maricaulaceae > Maricaulis > Maricaulis sp. W15. Next base: position 3,131 of record NZ_LQXG01000010.1, read on the forward strand.
CAGCGCTCGACTACTGGGACGCCACGCAGGAATACTGGGCCCTGGTTCGCGCCCGCTTCGACGCGCTGGAAACCGATGGCACGCGCCGTTTTCACATCGAGGATGATGCCGAGGGTACGCTGCTCTACGGCCCGGTGCTGGAAGCCGGTCAGCGGGTCCTCTTCGGTATCAGCGATGCGGAGACAGCATTTGAAGATGCGGCGACCTATCTGGATAGCCAGATCACCATCATCGAATAGCGCCCGGCGCCGATCAGGAAAAAGAAATGGCGACGGCTAGCTGGCCGTCGCCATTTTTGTTGGCGCGGGCGTGTCAAAAGGCAGGGTGACCGGTTCCAGGACTTCGCAGAACTCGATGATCGCATCGCGCATCCAGCGCATCGCGCCGTCCAGTTCGAAGCGGCGATTCCAATAGACCGCGACCGGCACTTTCTCGATCTTGAAGGGGATGGGATAGACGGCGAACCCGCCTTCCTCGAGCATCTTGGCCGCCATGCGCGACGGGACCGAGGCCACGAGATCGGTGGTCTTCACCAGATGCGCGACGGTGGTCATGTGCTGGGTCGTGATCGCGACGCGGCGGCGATGACCCAGCTTGGCCAAGACCTCGTCGACCAGCGACTCGGAGTCGCCGCGCTGCGAGAAATTGACGTGGGAGAGGCTGGCAAAGGTCGCGATATCGGGTGGCCCCTTGACCAGAGGATGACCGGCCCGGGTCGCGAAGACGTGTCGTTCCCGCAGGACCGGGCGAACGCCGAAGCGCTTCGCGGCGGGAAACTCCATGTGCATCATGAAGTCCAGCTCGCCGGCATCCAGCAGGTCCATGCCCTCTTCAATATCAACCGAGCGAATACGCAGATCGATCATCGGCGCGTGCACGGCCATATAGGCGAGCAGGTCCGGCAGTACGAAGAGGTCAAAATAATCGGCGCATCCGATCTGGAATTGCCGCCGACACTGCTTGGCGTCAAACGCCGGGCCACTGTCCAGCGCCTGTTCGATATGGCGCAGGGCCTCGCGCACATCCTTGATGATCTCGCTGCAGCGTTCGGTCGGTTCGATCCCGCGGGGTGCGCGCAAAAAGAGCTGGTCGCCAAAGACCAGGCGCAGGCGCGAAAGGGCGTTGGACACGGTCGGTTGCGACACGTTCAAACGCCGCGCGGCCCGGGTCACATTGCGTTCGTGCCAGAGCGCGTCGAAGGTGATCAACAGGTTCAAGTCAATATGTTTGAGGCTCATCAGGCTCATCCTTCCTGCACTCTCCAACCGGTCCGGCTCAGAAATGCCGGGTGATGCGAAGGGTGATGGCATCATCGTCCTGCACGACAGCCAGAGCGTCGGCGGGGTCGACATTGACGGTGAAACGCCCCTCGATTTCCACGAAGATATGGGTACCGAGGCGCCGTTCCGCTTCAATCAGGACTGCGCTTGATCCATTTTCCACGTCGATGACCGCGCCGCCGAGCAGGGAGGTGTCATTCATGTCATTGAAAGCAAAGCGGCCTCCCAGGAAGACATCATTGTCGAAGGAAGTCGGCGGCGCGACCGATGGATCGCTGTCGCGGCCATCGGAATGGTATTCGACCAGCACGCCGAAATCGGCACCGGACGCGGTGACGCCATAGACGGTGTATTCCAGCCCGCCGGTGAATGCGGCAAAGCTGTCGCCCTGGCCTTCGCGGACAATGGCTTCACCCTTCCACAGCCAGGCGCCACGGGTCAGCTGCACATCGGCCGAGAGCTGGGAAATGATATTGTAGACCGGCCGCAAGCTCTGCCCGTCGGCGGATGGAACGAACCCCGGTTCGCGGCTGGTGCCGTGAAAGGCCGCCAGTCCGAGATCCCAATCGCCGAGATAATGGCTCCAGCGGGCAGCGATATCGACATGGCGCTCCTCGTCGGCATGTTCGTAGAGCGGGGCATCCGTGTCGACGATGAGCGGGCCGCGCAGTCGCCCCTCAATGCCGGGGAAGGTGCGTTCGCGAAAGCCGGGCAGGAGATAGGCTTCCAGCCGACCCCATCCGGTCTGCCGGGTCAGGCGGATGGCCGGCTGGCCCAGCTTGTCCTCGCCATCACTGTCCTCGACTCCGTCGGTCTGGTTGATGATGTCGACCAGATGCCGCGACTCGGTCGTGCCCCAGAACACCTTGATCAGGCCGGCCTCGACGGTCAGCTCGTCGCCGACAAAGCGGTAAAAGCCTTCGCGCAAATCGGCATGGCTGCGCGCGTCATCGACGGCGTCAAGCCGCGCCCAAGGCACCAGAACGATCTGGTGGCGGCGGTCGGCGCTGCGCCAGCGAAAATCACCCTCCAGGATGATCGAAGTCTGGACACCGTCCTCCTGGCCGGCGAAGGCCGGGTCGTCGGGAAAAATGCGCGCTTCGGCGCCGATCGAGCCTCCCACGTCCCAGCCCTGGGACAGGGCAGTGGAGGCGCCGAAGATCACGGCGGCCAGGACGAGAAGCGGCATGATCAGGGATTTCAGGGTACGCATCAGGGACCTCATGATTGGCCTCATCAAAAACAAGCCGCCGCGACTGCACCGACAGGGAGAGGTACAGTCGCGGCGGTCGCTGAGCCGGCCGCAGTCGGGCAGGGCCGCGGCCGGTCGGCTGGGGGGCTAGTACTGGCGTTCCAGAACGCCACGCACGAAGTCGTTGTCGGTCAATCCGACCCCGAATTCGAAATCGCCATAGACAAGATCGGTCGACTTGCCGGTCTGGTGATTGGTCATGACCAGGCGGTGGGCGCGCCAGATCCCGTCGCCATATTCACGGTAGTCGCCCAGATCGAGCGTCTTGAGGTGATCGCCGCGGCGGTCGAAGAATTCGATGCGGCGGACCTGGTGGATGGTCTGATCGATATAGGAGACCTGGCGTGAATAGCCGGAGTTCTCGTAGCGCGGAAAACGCTCGACGACGTCGGTCGGCAGGGTCTCACCGGCCACCGTGATCGCTTCGGTGGTCAGGTAGTTGTGCTCATACTTGTTGAGCTCGACCGCGGTGAAGTCCTCGAAGGCAAACTCCGAGCCCACGAAGGGGCCGGACTTGTTGGCCGAGGAGATGCGGCGCACCCGGGCCAGGGCCGGCAGGTAGAGCCATTGATCGTCCGGCTCCAGGATGTGGGCGTGCGACAAAAGGGCGGTGCCCTCGACATCAGCCGGGGTGTGGAACACCACCACAGACTTGTCGCCAACCGTATTGTCAGCCCGTTCCAGGGTCTGGAAGCTCAGCTGGCGCGAGGTTTCCTGGCCGGCGGCATTGCGCAGCGTCATGGTCGCCTCGACCCGGCTGTCGCCGAAGCCATTGTCGGAATTGTCCGAGCGGATGGCGATCTCATAGCCGCGGCGTTCGCTGTCTGTGTCGACCCAGGCCGGCAGCTCGGCCTCCTGGGCGAAGGCCGGTGCCGGGCCGGCCAGGGCGAGCAGGCTCGCCATGGCCAGCAGGGATTTACTGAGCGGGTTGGTAGCTTTGGTCTTCATCACGGTTTTCTCCGGATTGGGTATTGCGGGAGGTGAGCTTGTTGAGCTCGACGAGGAGGGCCGGCAGGAGCAGGAAATCGAGCACCAGGGCGAAGACGATCGCCAGGGCGGTCAGAAGACCCATGTCGGCATTCAGCTTGAAGGTTGAGAGGGCGAGGACGGCAAAACCGGCCGCCAGGATGATGGTGTTGATCACGATCGCCATGCCGACGGTCTCGAAGGCGTAGCGGATGGCGCCGGCAGTATCGGCGCCGCGCTCGACGCGGGCCCGACGGTATTTGGTCAGGAAGTGGACCGTGTCGTCGACGACAATGCCGAGTGAAACCGCACCCACCGCCGCGACCGAGAAACCGACGGTGCCGACCAGCAAGGCCCAGACCCCGAACGTGGTCAGGATGGGCAGTGTGTTCGGGATCAGGCTCAAGGCGCCGAGACGCAGCGAGCGCAGGGCCAGCACCATGACCAGGCCGATGGCCAGCACGGCGATGATATTGCCCGAGATCATCGAGTTCACATTGCGCTCGGCGACATAGGCGAACATCACCTGGGCACCGGTCGCGGATGTGTGCATGTAGTCCGGCGTGTTGTCCGCCAGCCAGGCTTCGGCCGCATCGAGGAAGGCTTTCGTCTCCTCGGTCGTGACATTGTCCAGTGTGACGGTCAGGCGCGAGGCCGACTTGTCGATATTGATGCGGTCATTGAGATCGAGGCCATAGGGCAAAGAGAGCTCGTAGAGCAGCAGGTATTGCGCCGCCAGGCCGCGATCATCCGGCAGGGTGTAATAGTCCGGATCATCGCCATGCAGGTTGCGATTGAGGCGCCGCATGATGTCGGTGACCGAATAGACATGGGTCACATTGTCCTGGGAGCGGGCCCAGGCCGCAAAGGCGTCGAGATTCTGCAGGTATTCCGGCTCGGCGATCCCGCCCGAGCTTTGCGCCGGCACTGAAAACTCGATCGGGTAGAGACCAAAATCCTCCAGCGCCTGGTCATTGTCGCGCCGTACTTCCAGCGAGGTGTCGAAATAATTCACCCACTGGTCGTTGAAATCGATGGTCGGGATGAGCGCGATCAGCGCCGCGCTGCCCGCGACCGAGCCGAACAGGACCGGGCGGCTGTAACGGGTCACCCAGTTGGCCAGCTGGCCCATGCGGGCGGTGGCGTCCTTGCCATCTGATTTGCGCGGCGAGGCCTTCATCGGCAGCAGCGAGACGATGGCCGGCAGGAAGGTGATCGAGAGCAGCCAAGCGGCGACGATGCCGATGGCGGTCATGGTGCCCAGATGTCCAAACGGCGGCGAGTCCGACAGGTTCAGCGCCATGAAGCCGATGACCGTGGTCAGCGAGGTGATCGAGACGGCGAGGAAATTGATCCGCACCGCATCGATGATGGCCTCACGCTTGGCCAGCCCGTCGCGCATGCGTTGCCGCATCGACATCAGGACGTGGATCGAGTCGGCGATCGCCAGGGTCAGGACAATGGTCGGGGCCGAGGCCGAGACCGGGGTCAGCCCGATCGCAAGGAAGCCGGCCGAACCCATCGCGACGATGGTCGAGAACAGGATCAGGAACAGGGTGGCCAGCGTGCCGCTCCAGGAGCGGATGGCGATCATCATGATGACCAGCAGGACGAGATACATGAGCGGAATGAGCTTCGCCATGTCGCCCATGCCGCTTTCCATGAAAGCATTATTCATCATCGAGATGCCCGACAGGACGATGTCGATATCGGGATACTCCGCTTCGATACGGTCACGCAGGGCGCGCACGACCGCCACCGATTCCGGCACTTCCATCGAATGGAGTTCGGGGTATTGCAGCACGATGTTGATGGCCGTGACCGACCCGTCCGGCGTCACCAGCTGGTTGCGCAGGAGCGGCTCGTTGAGCGCGATGCTGCGACGCTCCAGAAGATCGCCGCGTTCAAGCGCGTGGGCATTGCGGACCAGGTCCTCGACGATCAACTCGTCGCCCTGTGCCCAGGTGTGCTGGAAATTGGTGATGGAATCGACGCGGATGGCATAGGGAACCTGCCAGCCGGCCTCGGTGATCTCCTCGACCACGGCCAGCGTGTCGGCGGAAAACACATTGCCGTCTGCGGGACGCACCACGATCAGCACATTGTCGTTCTTGGTGTAGGTCGCCTGGAAGGTCTCGAAGGCGGCAAGTTCCGGGTTCTCGTCCGAGAAGAAGGCCCGGTAATTGGTGTCGAAGGCGAGGTTCGGCATGCCGGTGGCAAAGCCGAATGTGGCGAGCAGTGTCACGAGGATCACCGCCCAGCGCCAACGGATCATGCGCTCGGCCAGGGCCGTTGCGAACATGTCCGTGCGGTTTCTGATTGCGCCCATTTCGGGTCCTTTCAGGCAATACGGATTACGCTCACCGGCGCGTATCGCGTCCGGCGGCAGTCGCGGCGCCAAGGCGCGCGCGTCAGATGTCAGAATGTCGGGTGTGGGCGCGCCTGGGCGCGCAGGCGCTTAGCGCGTGTCGGTGTATTTCGTCATGGCGATCCCTCTTTGCGACCGCCGGACGGCTGGCCGCGCAATCAGGTGGGGCATCACCACAGATTTCGCCAATTGATGGAGCGAATATCGTTCATTCGGGATATGAATAATGCGGACGCGCGGCCCTGCGGTGCCCGGTCAGCGCCCGTAGCGGCGCTTGGCCCAGTAAATCGCACCGATCGTGATCATGTAGATCGCCAGCCGCATCAGCACGACGACCCCGCCGCGCTCATCGAGGCGCGAGAAGGCAAAGTCGAAGGCGAAATCGGGCGGGATGCCGGTGGACCAGCGGTAGAAGAAGGGGGCGCAGGCATCGAGCATGAAGGCGATCGAGGCGGCGGCCGGCCATTGTGGCCATTTGCGCATGATCAGCGCCGCGACCAGTGACAGCACAATGATCAGCCACCAATCGAACGGTGTGAAGCCGACGGCCAAGCGTTCCGCGAAACTGTCATACATGCTCGATCCCCCCGGTCGATCAGGCTGCCTGTTTGCCACGCGCGAGCGAGCCCGCCAAGGCCTGGATATCCTTGGCCGCCTCGCATTGCGGCGCGCGCAGGGAAACAGCGGTCTGGGCCCGAATGGCAGCCGGGACGGTCGGGTCGCGGCGGACAATGCCGGCCAGGGTCGGCGTGAAGCTCAAAAACGCCTCGCAGGTCTTGCGGAAGGCGCTGAAGGCCTCGTTGGCGGCATTGTTGCTGGGCGCATTGTTGATCACCACCAGCGGCGAGGCGCCGTCATCATGCAGGCGCAGCGTTTTCACAAAGGCATAGGCGTCGGTCAGCGAGGTCGGCTCGTCATTGAGCACGATCACCACATCATCGGCGGTCAAAGCGAGGCGGATGGTGGCGCGGTCGGCACCGGCCGCAAGGTCGAGAATGGCGCGATCATAGGACAGGGCCAGCGCCGCGACGCCGGTGGCCAACTTGGTCAGGCCGGGACCGGCCAGATTGGCCAGGGCGCCGGAGCCGGAGCGGCCGGAGATGACGTCGAACCCGCCCTTCTGTGCCGCGCTGCCCATGGCCGGGCAGACGGCGTCTGCAATGGCAACGCGGCCATTGATGACGCTGGAAATGTCGGAATTGGGCTGCAGGCCCAGCTGGACGTCGATATTGGCCATGCCCAGATCGCCATCCATCAACAGGCAGCGCTCGCCCATTTGCGAGAAGGCGCGGGCCATGCCGATCGACAGCATGGTCTTGCCGACGCCGCCCTTGCCGGAGGCGATGGCGAGAATGCGACCGGCGGAACGGTCCTGCGGTGCAGAGGCGATTTTCATCAGTCGTCGTCCTCGAACGGTGTGGTGCGGTCCTCGACCAGGACCCGGGCCATGCGCAGCGGAGTCGCCGGGGCCAGTCCGCCGCCAATGAAGGGGGTCGAGGAGATTTGCGCAAAGGCCAGGCCGGTTTCACCAACGCCAAGGATGGCACCGAGACGGCGGGCACAGTCGAGCTTGACCGGGATGCAGCGGCTGGCGCCGATCGAGGCAAACAGCGAGGCGGCGTCCTCGGCATCTTCCGGTGTCAGGCCAGCATCAAAGACATAGAGGATTTCGGCATTGGCGCTGTCAGCGAAGGCCAGCGTCATGTCGAGATCGTCCAGCTCGAACGGATTGACCGCCGGGCTGTCGATCAGGACCGGGCCGTCAATTTCCTCGACGGCATCGATCATTTCCCGCGGATCATCGACGACCCGGAAACCGGCGCCCATGCGGCGGGCGAGTTCCTGCAGCCGGTCGGTGGCGCCGGCGCGTTCGCCGTCGCAAGAGATCAGGGTCGGCACGGCACCGGCCGTGATGGCGCGGGCGGCGGTCTTGGCCAGGGCCGAGGTTTTGCCGACGCCAGGCGTGCCGGCAAACAGGATGGCGTGTTCGGGCACGGCGGGCAGGGGCTGGAAGGTGTAGCGGCTCTCGATCGCGTGGGCGAGACGGGCGACGGCTTGGCCGTCGGACAGGTCATGGGCCGAGCGGATCAGGGCCTGGGCAGCCGAACCCGGTGCGCGGTGAAAACCGAGCGCCCGGATCACCCGGTCCAGCTCATTGTCTTCACGCAGGCCGCGCTCGATATCGGCTTCGCCGGCCAGACGGATCGACCGGTCACGGACCTGTTCGGCCGGCTCGACGACCCGCGACATTTCACTGGCCGCGCGCACTTGCACGCCGCCGTCAGGGCCATCGCCCGTGGCGATGATGACAGCGTCGGGACCCATTTCACGGCGGACATCAGCCATGGCTTGGGTCAGGGACGGGGCGGCAAAGGTTTTAAGATGCATGGGCTCGGATCATATCACAGGTCAAAATTGGTCGCTTAGCCGACATGGCCCATCGTCTGAAGGCGCGCGCTCGGGTGGATTTCATTCTGCGACATCACCACGGTCTGCGGGCGAAAACGCTCAACCAGAGAACGCACATACGGACGAATCAGCGGGCTCGTTAGCAGCACTGGGACATGACCCTGAGCTGATGCGGTTTCAAAAGAGTTTCGAATGGCCGCCACGAAATCATGCAGCTTGGACGGGGCCAGCGCGAGCTGGCGACGATCACCATCGCCGACCAGGGCTTCCATGAAGGCCTGCTCCCATTGCGGACCCATGGCGAGCACCGGCAGCACACCGTCATGCGCCTTGTTGGCGTGGCAGATCTGGCGCGCCAGACGGGTCCGGACATGTTCCACAATGGCGTCGAGATTCTGGGTCGTGGCGCTGGCCTCGGCGATACCTTCCAGAATGGTCGGCAGGTCGCGGATCGAGATGCGTTCCTTGATCAGGGACTGCAGGACACGCTGGATGCCGGCGCGGCTGATCTGGTTCGGCGTGATGTCGTCGACCAGGCCCTTGTGCTCTTTCGACAGCTTGCCGATCAGCTTCTCGACTTCCGCGTAAGACAGGAGGTCGGCCATGTTCTCGCGCAGCAGCTCGGTGAGGTGGGTGACCAGGACGGCAGCCGGTTCGACAATGGTGTAGCCACGGAAGGAGGCTTCCTCGCGCAGGCCTTCATCAATCCAGGTCGCCGGCAGGCCGAACGTCGGTTCCTTGACGTGCTTGCCGGGCATGTCGATCGACAGGCCGGCGGGATCCATCACCAGCAGCTTGTGCAGTTCGAGATCGCCGCGACCGGCTTCCAGCTCCTTGATGCGGATCGTGTACTCATTGTTGCCCAGCGCCATGTTGTCGATAATGCGCACCGCCGGGGTGATGAAGCCCATTTCCTCGGCGAGCGAGCGGCGCAGGGCGCGAATCTGGTCGGTCAGCTTGCGGCCATCGACATCATTGATCAGCGGCAGCAGGCCATAGCCCAGCTCGATCTTCAGCTCGTCAATGGCGAGGCTGTCCTCGATCGGCGCTTCTTCGGCGGATTTGCTTTCGACGTCCTCGGCTTCCTGTTCCGCCTTGGCGTCGATCTCGGCTTGCGCAGTCCGCTCGGCGAGATCCCTGTTCATCCAGGCCAGGGCACCGGCACCGGCCGACATCAGGGCGAAGGGAATGAGCGGCATGCCGGGCAGCAGGCCGACCATCAGGGCGACTGCGGAGACCAGGCCGAGGCCTTGCGGGTTGGCGGTCAGCTGGCCGAACAGGGCCTTGTCGGCCTGTCCGTTGACACCGGCCTTGGAGACCAGCAGGCCGGCGCCGACCGAGATGATCAGGGCCGGGATCTGCGACACCAGGCCATCGCCGATGGTCAGCGAGGAATAGGCCGAGGCGGCTTCCGAGAAGGGCATGCCCGACTGGACCACACCGATGATGATGCCGCCGACCAGGTTGATGGCGGTGATCATCAGGCCGGCCATGGCATCGCCGCGGACGAATTTGGAGGCACCATCCATGGCGCCGAAGAAATTGCTTTCACCTTCCAGCTCGGTGCGGCGCTTGCGGGCCTCATCCTCGGTGATCAGTCCGGCAGAGAGATCGGCGTCGATCGCCATCTGCTTGCCGGGCATGGCATCCAGGGTGAAGCGGGCCGCGACTTCCGCGATCCGGCCGGAACCCTTGGTGATGACGACGAAGTTCACGATCACCAGGATGGCAAACACGATAATGCCGATGACGACATTGCCCTGCATGACGAAGGAGCCGAAGGCCTCGATCACCTCGCCGGCCGCGTCCGTGCCCTCATGGCCCTTCGACAGGATCAGGCGGGTCGAGGCGATGTTGAGGCCGAGGCGCAGCAGGGTGGTGATCAGCAGCAGGGCCGGGAAGGCGGAGAATTCCAGCGGCTTCTTGATGAAGAGCGCGGTCATCAGCACCAGGACCGACATCGAGATCGAGATCGCCAGCGACATGTCCAGCAGGAAGCTGGGCATGGGCAGCATCAGCATCACCAGAATGGCGAGAATGCCGACCGCCAACGCCACATCACCGCGAAGCGTGCGGTTCAGGAAGGCGCGGAGATCAAATCCGCCGGTTGCAGGTGCGGCGGTTGGGGAGGCTGCGGTATCGACCACGTATCAGTCCAATCAGGCTACGGAGACACCCTGGGCGGGTTGGTTGGGCGCGGGAATGTCCAGGCCCTGGTCCGAGTAAAGCTTCAGCTTGTTGCGCAGCGTCCGGATCGAGATGCCGAGAATATTGGCGGCATGGGTCCGGTTGCCGAAGCAATGATCGAGCGTGTTCAGGATCAGGTCCTGTTCGACCTCGGCCACGGTGCGGCCGATCATGTCGGCCTGGACCGACTGGGCGGCGTCGGCGGCCTGGCGGACCACATTGCTGCCCGAACCGGTGAAGGCGGAGCCGTCCGGCATGCGGATCGCGTCCGGCGTGATCTCGCGGCCGGTCGCCAGCAGCACGGCACGGTGCATGGCGTTTTCCAGTTCGCGGACATTGCCGGCCCATTCGCGCGCCAGCAGTGAGGTGCGGGCGGCTTCGGAAATCGGGCGGATGTCGACGGCATTGGCGGCCGAGTATTTCTTCACGAAATGCTCGGACAGGGCGACGATGTCGGCCGGGCGTTCACGCAGCGGCGGCAGGGCCAGGTTCACGACATTGAGGCGGAACAGCAGGTCTTCGCGGAAGCTGCCATCGGCCACGGCCTTGCGCAGGTCGCGGTTGGAGGTCGCCAGGATGCGGATATTGACCTTGACCGGCCGGGTGCCACCGACCCGGTCGATCTCGCGTTCCTGGATGGCGCGCAGCAGCTTGGCCTGCAGGCGGACATCCATTTCCGAGATTTCGTCGAGCAGCAGCGTGCCGCCATCGGCCTCTTCGAACTTACCCACGCGGCGGGCAATGGCACCGGTGAAGGCGCCTTTCTCGTGACCGAAGAGTTCGGATTCCAGCAGGTTTTCCGGGATCGCGGCACAGTTCACCGAGATGAAGGGCGCCTGGGCGCGCTTCGACTTGGTGTGGACATAGCGGGCCATGACTTCCTTACCGGAGCCACTTTCACCGGTGATCAGGACGGAGGCGTCGGAGCCGGCGATGCGGTCGGCGAGGTGGATGACGGCCTGCATGGACGGGTCGCGGGCAATCATCGGGCGTTCGTCATCCGCGATCGCGGCCAGGACGGCAGCGATCAGGTCGGCATCCGGCGGCATCGGGATGAATTCCTTGGCGCCGGCGCGGATCGCGGCCGCAGCAGCCTCGGGACGGACATTGACGCCGCAGGCCACGACCGGAACCGAGATCCGCTCGGCTTCATTGGCCTCGATCAGGGATTGCACGTCCAGGTGCAGGTCGACCATGAGAAGGTCGGCGCCGCGCCCGGCCCGCAAGTGTGCCGTCGCTTGCTCGATCGTGTCGACGTGCGAGACTTTGGCGCCGCGGTCGAGGGCGATCTTGGTGGCGGTGTGCAGTTGCCCGCCCAGGCTGCCAACTATCAGAATACGCATGATATGTTCCGTCCTTTCCGCCAGGCCTTAGCCCGCGTCCCCGTCTTTGATGATTTCCGTCATGGTCACGCCGAGCCGGTCGTCGACAACAACAACCTCACCGCGGGCGACGAGCCGGTTGTTGACATAGATGTCGATGGCTTCACCGATTTTGCGATCGAGTTCGACCACCGAGCCCGACGTCAGTTTCAGCAGCGAATTCACATCGATATGCGCCTTGCCGAGCACCGCGGAAATGTTGACAGGGACATCGAAGACCGGCGCCAGATCGGCGGCGCTCTTTTCTTCCTCGTCCATCATCTGCTGGCCCCGTTGCGGTGCTTCGACCGGCACCTGCGTGCCGTCATCGCCCAGATCGGGAAGGTCGAGATTGTCGTCAGCCATGTCAGGCCTCCTTAAGCCGCGTTGATGCCGGCCGCATGGCCGCCATCCGCGTCAGATTGGGTTTCCTCGTCGCTTGGCGGCGAAGCCAGCCAGCGCGCGACGACGTCATTCAGTCGGGTTTCGATTTCCTCGGCGCTGCGCTGAACGGAACCGGCTCCCCATTCCAGGCGGACATCCGCGTTCGGCAGACCCTGGTCGCCGCGCACCATGATGGCGCCGTCGAAACCGGCGTCGCGGGCGGTCTTCTCCAACCGTTCGGCGAGCGCTTCAACCAGCTCCGGGTTGCAGCGGACCGACAGGCGCGGCTCCGAGCGCAAATCCTTCACCGCTTCCAGCGCGACCTGTTCGATCGTGTCGATCGGATAGGCCGACAGGGCCTCACCGGCGATCTTGCGGGCGGCCGCCATAGCCAGGCTGGCGGACTCCTGGCGCAGGGCATCGGATTCATGCGCCAGACGGGCCAGGATCAGCTGCATTTGTGAGGCGATGGCCTGCAGCGACTGGGCGCAGCGGCCCTCTTCCATCTCGCGGCCTTCCTCGACACCCCACATGCGGGCGGCCTCGACATCGTCCTGGGTGAAGAAGCGCTTATAGCTCTCGCCTTCGCGCAGGATCTGGCCGTCATGGTCGAACTCTGTATCGAAATCGAATTTGACAGGATTCATGGTTCAACCTCCCTAGTAGATGAGTTCATCGTCGGCGCCGCCATCGGCCAGCATGATTTCGCCCTTGGCGGCGAGATCCTTGGCCATGGAGACAATCGATTGTTGCGCCTGGTCGACATCTTTCAGGCGGACCGGACCCATCGAGCCCATGTCCTCGCGCATGATCTTGGCGGCGCGTTCGGACATGTTCGAGAAGAACAAGTCGCGCAGGCTGTCGGATGCGCCCTTCATGGCCAGCGCCATCTGTTCCTTGTCGATGGCGCGCATCAGGGTCTGGATGCCACCCGGATCGAGCTTGGACAGGTCTTCAAAGACGAACATCAGGGACCGGATCTTCTCGGCGCTCTCGCGATTGCGCTCCTCGAGGGCGGCCAGGAAGCGGTTCTCGGTCTGGCGGTCGAAATTGTTGAAGATCGAGGCCATCATCTCGTGGCTGTCATGCTTGGAGGTGCGCGCCAGGTTCGACATGAATTCGGTGCGCAGCGTCTCTTCGATGCGATCAAGGATTTCCCGTTGGACGGGTTCCATGCGCAGCATGCGGGTGACGACTTCCAGGGCGAAATCCTCGGGCAGGGCGCCCAGAACACGGCTGGCATGTTCCGGCTTCACCTTGGACAGGACCACGGCAACGGTCTGCGGATATTCATTCTTCAGATAATTGGCGAGGACGACCTCGTTCACATTGCCCAGCTTGTCCCACATGGTCCGACCGGCGGGACCGCGCAGCTCTTCCATGATGGATTCGACCTTCTCGCCGGGCAGGAAAGAGGTCAAAAGGCGCTGGGTGGCTTCGAACGAACCCATCAGGGACCCGGTCGAGGACATCTGGCCGACAAAGTCGACGATCAGCTTTTCCACCGCGCTCGACGTTACCGTGCCCAGATTGGACATGGCCTGGGAAACCTCGCGGATTTCCTCCTCGTCGAGATGTTGCCACATGCTTTCGCCTTCATCGCCCAGGGCGAGGAGCATGACGGCGGCCTTCTCGGGGCCGGTCAGGCGGGCAGGATCTTCAATGGCGCGTTTGTCAGCCATGGGCGGGCTCAACTCTCATGCAGCCAGGTCCGGAGGATCGAGATCGATTCTTCCGGGTGGGATTCAACGATATTGGCGACTTTCTTCAGCGAGGACGCTTTCACCTGGCCATCGATCTTCTCGATATCGATGGAATCCTCGCGCGCCGCACCACCACCGGCCGCGGGCAGGGCCGCGGGGCGGTTGGCCGGAGTCGGCAGGGCGGCGGGAGCCGGCGCCCCCTGGACAGCGCCATCGGCGCCGGCGCCCGCCAGAGCCAGGCCCTGCGGCATGGCGACGCCGCTCGCGCCTTTGACCAGCGGCCGGGCGACCAGGAAGATGATCAGCAAGGCGGTGATGAACATCACGGCGATTTCCGCAGCGCGCATCATGTCATTCTTGGAGAAGGAGAAACCGCTGGCGGCCGGGGTGCCCAGCAGCGGATCGGTCCGGGCAAATTCCATCTGGCTGACGGTCAGCAGGTCCTGGCGGACGCCCGGCTCGTTGACGAAACCCATGGCCGAGCGGACCAGGCCTTCGATCCGGTCGATTTCCGCTTGCGGGCGCTCGCGCCAGGTCACGGTGCCATCCTCAGCGGTCTCCAGTACGCCATCAACGGCGACCGCGACCGACAGGCGATTAATGGCGCCGGCCTCAATGATTTCCGTGCGTGTGGTCGAGGAGATCTCGTAATTGACCCGCTCGCTCGTACTCTCGCGGCTGGACAGGCTGGACGGGCCATCTTCGGCCGCGCCGTCACCGGCGTCCGGCAGGTTTTCCGAGGCGGAGACACGGTTCTGGTTGGCACCGTCCTGATCGTTGGACAGGTCTTCGCCGCGCTGGCGCGAGCGCACGACCTGGCCGTTCGGGTCAAAGATTTCCGAGCTCTGGGTGACGCTTTGGCGATCCAGCTCGGCATTGACCTGGACGCGCGCCGCGCCGACGCCGACCACGCCTTCGACAATGTCGAGAATATTCTGGCGCAGCTGGGCTTCGATCTCGCCGCGACGTTCATCCATCAGGATGGAACCGGCCGACTGCCCGTCGCCGCCACTGGCCAGCTGGCGACCACGATCATCGGCAATCGACACCCCGGTCGGCGCGATGCCCGAGCTGGACGCCACGATATTTCGGATCACGCGGACCTGTTCAGAGTTCAAACGGCCATTGGTGGCGATAGTGACAGCGGCGGTCGGCGACTGCTGATCGCGGGCGAACAGGCGACGTTCCGGCAGGTTCAGGTGAACACGGGCCGAGCTGACATAGTTGAGGGACTGGATGGTTCGGGCCAGCTCGCCTTCCATGGCGCGCTTGGCATTGATGTTCTGGACGAAGCTGGTCTGGCCGAAACTGTCCTGGCGGTCGAAAATCTCGTAGCCGACCGAAGCGCCGCTCAGCGGACCGTTCGAGGCGACGCGCACGCGAGCTTCATCAACCTGGTCGCGCTCGACATAGATTGCCGTGCCGCCTTCGCGGATCTCATAAGGAATGTTTGCCTGGTCGAGCAGTTGCGAGGTCGCAGCCGTGTCGGCCGGGTCGAGACCGGAATAGAGCAGGGACTGGCTGGCGCCGCCCATCGCACCGGAAAAATACATCAGCGCTGCGGCGACACCGGCGGCAAGGCCGAAGATCGCGGTCAGCCGTCCGGCACCGAAAGCCCTGAACTGTTCAAAAAGCGCGTTCACCTGGAAATCCCTGCCTCATTGCGTGCGCTTCATCAGCGAAGCACTGGGCAGAATTTTCCTACCTGTTGGGTAAACGAGACTTTAAGACGATTGCATACGTCATGACTCGCCCCCGATTATCCAATCAGGGCACGCAATCGGTAAGCAGTGGCACCGGCGATTTCCCGCAAACGCAGGCGAGCGGCGACCGAGGGGGCGCGGTCGCCGCTCATCTTGCGCTAGTAAGGGGAGCTAGCGGTCGTTTAGCGGTATTGCTGGATGCGCGTCGTGCGAAGCCCGGCCAAACCATGACGGTCGATCGAACGTTGCCAGCCGAGGAACTCTTCCACGGTTAGCGAATAGCGCTGACACGCCTCTTCCAGAGTGAGTAGACCACCCCGCACCGCTGCGACGACTTCAGCCTTTCGCCGAACCACCCAACGCTGGGTACTCGGGTTGGGCAGGTCGCCAAGCGTAAGCGGGCTACCATCCGGTCCAATGACATAATTTTCTTTTTTAAGGCGCGGCTGCATGTCCGATCCCCGTTTCTTGTTTGTAGGATCAACCTACACGCAGCCCTTTAACATCGCCCTAAACCACTGGGTAAATTTACGTTTAACCTTGTCCGTAAAATCCGCCTCTAAATGTTCCGAACCGGCTCATCCGGCGGTCATAAAATATGGGCTTGGCCAGGATCGGGAATGCCGTCGGCATTTTCGAAAAAACCGAACCCTGTCAAAGACCCGCGCCTGGAATTCCGGGCAAAAAAAGGGCCCCGCCGGGGGGCGGAGCCCTTAGTCAAGAAGCGGTTGGGTGATGGTTAGCGCTTCATGCGGATGGCTTCGTCGAGCATTTCATCGGCAGTGGTGATGATTTTCGACGAGGCAGAGTAAGCTCTTTGTGTGGTGATCAGGCTGGTGAACTCGTTGGCGAGGTCGACATTCGAGCTTTCCAGTGTCGCGGCGGCGATGGAGCCCGAAGATCCCAGGCCCGGCGGGTTGAGCGTGTAGGCACCGGATTCCGGCGTCACCGTGAAGGTACCGCCCGACTGGGCTTCCAGACCGTCCGGATTGGTGAAGGTCGCGACCGGGATCTGGTAGATCTTGCGGACGATGCCGTTGGTGAACTTGGCGAAGACGAAACCGTCATCATCGACATCGACGCTGGAGAAATTACCGAAGGCCGAGCCGTTCACATTGGTCGAGAGCAGGGCAGACGGGCTGTCATACTGCGTGAAGCCGCCGGGTGCGTTGGGATCGCCGAAGTCCAGGGTGACCGACTGGGCATCGACACCGGTCGCGGTCGCCCACTGGAATTCGTTGCCAGCCAGCGCGCCGACATTGGTGGAGGAGAGGAAGTCGAGCTGGGTCGGCAGCGTGGTATTGGCGCTGTCGATGCGACCCTGGGCGTCAAAGGCCACCGTACCTGTGAGCAGCTGGCCGTTCAGGAGACCAGCCCCGGTCGTGACGTCGGTTGCCGGCACCATGTGGACTTCGGCATGCCACTGGTTCGGCGTTGAGCTCTTGAGCATGGAGATGGTCAGGGTGCGGACACCGCCGACACTGTCATAGAAGGGAATGGAGCGCTGGAAGTCCGGTGTGACAGCGCCTGATGCCATGTTGGTCGCGGCTGCGGTCGGATCATAGGTCGCTTCATCAGCGGAGATCGCCTGGCTTTGCTGCAGGTTGGCATTGATGCCCATCGTCGTCGTGGCTTCGGCGGCGCCACCGATGGAGGACAGGTTGATCGTCTCCAGCGCGTTGAGGTCGGACGGGTTCTGCGGGACGGACCCGTCAGCCGCGACCGGCCAGCCGGCGAGATACTTGCCGGCATCATTGCGGAGATAGCCGGTGGTGTCCGGCGTGAAACGGCCCGCGCGGGTAAAGGAGACCGGGTCAGAGGAGTTCGGGTTGGCGTCATCGCGAACCACGAAAAAGCCACGACCTGAGATGGCCAGATCCGTCGGCGAGGAACCGGCGGTCAGGAGGCCGCTCTCGCCGATGGAAAGGCGCGCCACTGAGCGGACGCCCGCTGCCGAATAGCCCTTGGTCGAGCTGTCGCTGTCATAAAGCGGGGTAAAGACGGCGTTGGCGCGCTTGTAGCCCACCGTGTTGACGTTGGCGATATTGTCCGAAATCGAGGCGAGGGCGTTCGAGTTCGAGATCAGGCCGGATGCGCCGGCCAAAAGCGCGGAATTGATGCTCATAATGCATGCTCCTGGCGTTTTGGTTGTTATTGCGGAGCTTTCTGCTGGTCGGGTTTGCCGGGGCGCCATTCTGGCGGTCCGGATCAGGCCGGCGGCCTGGTCATGAGTTCGGGTTGGCGTCCTTGATCGACATCACCGAGGACAGCGGGACGCGAATGCCGCCCATTTCCACGATGACCTCGGATCCGGACAGGTCGACGCCGGTAACACGGGCGGCGGCCTGGATATTGACGTCGACATTGTCGCCGTCGGCGTTCTGGGCAATGACTTCCAGCGAATAGACACCGTCTTCGAGAGCGGCGCCGCCATCGCCCAGGCCATCCCAGGTGAAGTCGTGTGAACCGGCCGTGGTCTCGCCGTCGCGGCGGGCCACGATGCGGTCATTCTCGTCGCGAATGATGATCGACGAGGAATGGACTTCGTCCGGCACGGTGTATTCCCAGCTCGCTTCGCCATCCTGCAGCATGGCCTGCGGCGTCAGTGCCGTTGCCACGCGGCCGATATAGCTGACCGAGGCGCTTTGGGCGGCGGCCGACTGGAGCAGCAACAGGTTTTCCAGATTCTGGTTCTGCGCGATCTGCTGTTCAACGCTGGAGAAATCGACCAGCTGGTTCACGAACTGCGTCGAGTCGAGCGGATTGAGCGGGTCCTGGTTTTTCATCTGCTCGGTGAGCAGGGTCAGGAACATCTCGAAATTATCGGCCAGGCCGGTCTGTGAATTTGACAGGGCCGGGCTTGTCGAACCGATGCCGGATACTGCGTCTACCATGCTCTACTCCTAGACCTGCACATCGACGCCGGAGCGTCCGGACAACAGGAAGCCGTAGGCCGAGCGCGGGCGGGATGCGAGTTCATCCTCCGCGCGCTGCGCCAATTCAGTGGTTTGTGCGAAAATCGGCAGGGCCTCACCTTGGCCGCGACCGTCATCGCCGGTCGGGGTCTCGCCGTCATTCATCTGGAAGCTGAGCCCGTCCTCGTCGAGTTCGAGTCCCGCCTCGGCCAGCGAACGCTCAAGGTCGCGCGCCGAACGCTGCAACTCGTTGAGGGTCTCCGGACGTTCGACGGTGAGCACGGCGTGCACACGATTATCGGCGCGCAATTCGATGCGGACATCGACCTTGCCCAGCTCGGCCGGGTCAAGGCGGATATCGAAGACGCGATTGCCGTTCGAGACCTGTTTGGTGATCTGTCCGGCTAGTTGCTGGGTCGTGTGCGGCGTGAAGCGGGGCGTGTTGGTGGCCGAGCGATCGGCGGCCATGCGCCCGTCGACGCGCGACAGGTTGAAATCCGTCTCGGCCTGCATGGCGGCGTCTGCCGCTGCCTGGTCGGGATTCACGACGGGTTGGGGCTGGGCGCCGGTCTGCAAGCCCGCCGGCGGCGTGATCGGGGCACCGCTCTGGGCGGCGGTCGGGAGCGCGTCCTTGCCGGCCGTCAGGGTGGCCGCCGGATCGGCGGAGGACGATGTCGGGCTTGGCGTTCCGGTTGCCGGATTGCCGCCATTGCTGCCAGTGCCGGAATAGCCGGACTGGCCACCATTGGCACCGGCATTGCCGGCTTGTGACAGGCCGCCGGTCGGCCGGGCGGCGAGGCCGCTTGCGGTCTGGATGGCCGGGGCATCGCTACCGCGCTGGCGCAACGGCGCGTTCTCGCTGGCATTGACAGCCGCCGCGGCCTGTTCCGGCGCGCTTGCACCCGTGGTGGGGGTGGCGGGCGCCGCTGAGACGGCCGGATTGCCTGTTGCCCCCGGTGCTGGCGCGTTCAGGCCGGCGGCCGCGGCTGGCGGCTTGGCGAAGGGCGTCGGCTTGACGTCGACATGCGCACTGTCAGCTGCAGTGCCGGACTTGGCGGCATCGGGTTTGGCGGGCTGGCTGGCGACGGCGGTCGCGACCGGCACCGGCCCGGAACGGGGGGCCGCTTCGTCAGCAATGGGCGACACCGGCGACGGCGTTGTCGGTGCGGCGGGCAGAACCGGCGCTTCGCCCGAAATCGCTTGTGTCTGGACCGCAGCGGTTTGGCCTGTCGCGGGCTGGCCTGTCGTGGCTTGGCCGGTCGTGGCTTGGCCTGTCGCGGCCCGGCCTGTCGTGGCGTGGATTGTTGCGGCGGGTGCGGTTGCGCCAGGCATTGTCGGGGCCGGCGTCGCGGCCGGACCGGCAGGTGATGTCGCGGCCTGAGCCGGTGCTGCGGAATTGGCGGCGACCGGCTCGGGCAGAATGATTTCCGATACCGGCTTGTCGGCGGAAATGGCCTTGTCCGAGGCCGCCGCCGGAGCGGAGACCGGAGCGGCAGTCGGTATTGCCGGGTCGATCACGTCCTGGACGGGCATTGCGGGCTTGCTGCGCGTCGGGCTGACGGCTGCAACCGGCGTGACCGGCACAACGATCTCTCCGGCCAGCACCGCATCCGACGGTTCATTGGCGGCCGGCACGCCTGCCGGGCTGGCGCCGGCGATTTCCAATGGCAGCGGCGAGGCAGAGGTCAGCGCGCCGCCGCGCACCGTTCCGGGCGTTGCCGGAGCGGTCGTGGCCTGGGCTTGGGCCTGATTGGCATTGACCAAGAGCGCGAAGGGCGATGTCGCCGCCACGCCGCCAGGCTGACCCGTGCCTTGCGTCTGCGGACCACCGGACGATGTTGCGGCCGGCTGCGCAGTCGCGCCACCGTTTCCGCCCGTCATGGCCAGCAGGTTCGCAGTGTTCAGGTCCAGCGTCATGGCGCCCTTCGTCGGCATCAAGGCGCACGTCACGCCTCGTCTCGAAGTCATGTTCGCAAGCCGTGTGCCAAGGTGCCCTCCATCTATCTAATTGATTTACCGTATTAATTTTGAGGTAACACCTTGCGGTGGGCAGGAACGTCCGGTCGGCCTTGCCCGCCGGTGGGCGCAATTTGCCGGGTCGCCGGCTTGGCATGGCGATCAGGGGGCTGGCGCGCGTGTGAGTCCCTATGACCGCGCGTGATCGCGCGCGCGATCTGCGGGTGCGAGGTCCGGTCGCCGCGTTTTTCATCCCTTGGAGTGTGGGGACAGCATCTGGCCCGCTGCTTGCGATGGTTAAGGCATGCCCGGGCAGTTCCTGTGCGGGCCGGAATTCGGAAAGCGCATGAAAAAGCAAATGAAGGCAAACGGTTACGGCGTGGAAGGCCCTGTGGAGGCGCCCTTGGGGGTGGCCGCCTCGCTGGGCAATGCTTGCCGCATTGACGGCAGAATCCGCCGCAACCGCCTCGTTTTTGCCGACTGCGCAGGGAGCCAGCCATGTCATTGAGCGGTATTCTCGGTAACGCCCTGTCGGGGCTTCAGGCCAGTCAGGCCGGCTTGCGTGCGTCGTCCAACAACGTCGCCAACGTCAACACGCCCGGCTATGCCCGCACCATTGCCAGTTTCGAAGCCCGCAATGTCGGCGGCGTCGCCATGGGCGTCCAGGTCAACGGGATTGTCCGCATCGTCGATCGCCATCTGCAGCTGACCTCGCTGCGCTCGATCTCGGAAGCCAGCGTCACCGCGACGCAGGCCAATGCGCTCGACCGCCTGCAATCGCAATTCGGCAATCTCGACGATAGTGGCTCGATCTTCGCCCGCCTCAACTCGGCCTTTGCCGGCCTGTCGCAAGCCAGCGTCGACCCGACCCTGTCGGTCTCGCGCCTGTCGGCAACGGCCGATCTGGACAGCTTCTTCACCGAATCCGAGCGTCTGTCCGGCGAGATCCGCGCCCAGCGCATGGAAGCCGACGCCAAGATCAATGCCACGCTGCAACGCTCCAACGAGATCCTGCGCGAGCTCTACGAGCTGAACGCCAATGTCCAGAGTGTCTCGGCTGGCGGCGGCGACAGTTCCGGCGCTGAAAACCGGGTCTCCGAACTGCTCGATGAATTGTCCGAATACATGGATGTCCGCGCCGACTTCCAGGGCGACGGCCGGGTTGTCCTGCGCACCACGGACGGCGTCCTCCTGCTCGACAATTATCCGGCCAACCTGACCTACAAGGTCTCCGGGTCCGGTTCCTACGGTGTGGAGTATGGCAAGATTTATGCGGAATCGCCGAATGGCGGAAATCCGCAGGAACTCGACAGCCATATCCAGTCGGGCGAGCTGCGGGCGCTGATCGACCTGCGTGACCGGACGCTGCCGGACGTTGCCGAGGAGCTGGCCGAGATGGCGGCCGGTGCCGCCGACGCGCTTAATGCGGCCCATAACGATGCGGCGGCCTATCCCGCACCGCAGACCCTGACCGGCCGCAATACCGGGCTGGACGCCGCCGATGCCCATAATTTCACCGGCGCGACCACGCTCGCCGTGGCCGACAATACCGGTCAGCTTGTGCGCCGCGTTGATGTCGATTTCGATGCCGGAACCTATTCCGTGGATGGCGGCGGTGCGGTCGCCTTTGGCGCGACAGTCGGCGATCTCGCGACGGCCCTCAACACCGCACTGGCCGGGGTCGGCACGGCGAGCTTTACCAATGGCACGCTCAGCGTCGCCGCTGACTCGGCCAATAATGGCGTCGCTTTCCTGCAGGACGAGACCACGCCGTCGGATCGTGGCGGCCGTGGCCTGTCGCACTTCTTCGGCCTGAACGACCTGGTCCGCAGCGACGTGCCCGGTTTCTTCGAGACCGGCCTGTCGGGCACCGATCTGCACCAGTTCTCGACCGGCACCTCGCTCAATTTCCGCATGGACACCACCGACGGCAAGACCGCGGGCAGCTACACCATTCCGATGGTCACCGGCGAGACCGTTGACGACATCGTCACCGCACTCAACGACCCTGCCACCGGCATGGGCCGCTATGTCACCTTCTCGCTCGACGGCAATGGCAAGCTCTCCTACACGGCCAATGCCGGTTATGAGGGCTATGAGCTGTCGCTGACCGGCGATGATACGGCGCGCGGCACGTCCGGCGTCGCCTTCTCGAAACTCTTCGGGGTCGGGCTGGAAGCCAAGGCGGCGCGGGCGGAGGCCTTCTCTGTCGACAAGGCGATCCGGGCCGACAGTTCACGCCTGGCGCTCGGCAAGCTTGATATCGATGCGGCCACCGTGGTCGGCGACTACGTCCTGGCAGCCGGTGACAATCGCGGCGGGGCCGGTTTGCAGGCGGCCCTGTCGGCGCCGCGGACCTTCAACGCCGCCGGCTCCCTGTCGACCTCGACGGCCAGCCTGGGCGATTATACCGCCCGGATCGCCGGCACGATCGGCTCACGCGCCGCCCGCGCCGAAAGCGAGGCCGCCTCGGCGGCAACCCTGCAGGCGACCGCCGCCCAGAAGCGGTCCGATGTCGAAGGCGTCAGCCTGGACGAGGAATTGGCCGCGATGACGCTCTACCAGCAATCCTACAATGCCGCCGCGCGCATGCTGCAGGCGGCCAAGGAAATGACCGATACCCTGATGGGCATCGTCTAGGAGGCAATGACGACATGACCCGTGTTTCCACCTTCGCCGCCAACCAGAGCGCCTTGATGGACCTGATGAAGGCCCAGAAATCCCTGCTCGACGCCCAGAAACAACTCACCACCGGCAAGTTGGCGACCGATCTCAAGGGCGTCGGCCACCAGGCCGAGACCCTGTCGGCGACCCGCGCCGCCCTGCAGCGCGCCGATGCCTTTGAGGAAGCGGCCGTTCGCACCGAGGCGCGACTGGAAAGCCAGGACATCGCGATGGGGCGGATGGCCGATGCGATCACGGATTTGCGGCTGGCGGTCACGTCCAAGGATGGCGACTACACGATGCACCAGGTCCGCGAGGCCTTCTACCAGATCTCCAACTCGCTCAACACGCAGCATGCCGGCACCTATATTTTCGGCGGCACCCGGACCGATACCCCGCCGGTGGCAACCAATGATATCAATGATCTGGTGGCGATGGGCACCGCCAGCGAGGCCTTCGTCAACAATGATCGCCGTCCGCAGGTCCAGCTCGACCAGAACCTGACCATGGAGACCGGCATGCTGGCCAGTGATGTCGGTGGGGAGGTGTTTGACAGTTTCAAGCGCATTGCCGACTTCAATGCTGGCGCCAACGGCCCCTTCGGCCAGCCCTTGAGCGCCGCCCAGGAAAGCTTCCTCAATGGCGAGATCCAGAACGTCATCACCGCGCTGGACAATCTCTACACGAAGATCGGTGAAAACGGCGCCGCCCAGGCGAATGTCGAGACCATCAAGAACTCGCATGCCGACCGCCAGGTTTTCCTGCAGCAGATGCTGTCGGATCTGGAAGATGTCGACATGGCCGAGGCCGCGACGCGTTTCCAGGCGGCCGAAACGGCGCTGAACGTGTCCGCCAAGACCTTCGCCTCGCTGAGCCAGGTCTCGCTGTTGAACTTCCTGCGCTAAGGGGGGAAAGGGCGCGTGGGCGCCGGGCCTCTTACTTTTGCCACGACGACGGCGTATACACCCGCCTCCAACAACCGTTTGCTGCGGGCCTTGACCCCGCTGGAGGCGAAAGATGACGACCACAGATACCGGCCGCGCCCGTGCGCAGGCCGATGACCTTATTTCCCGTTTGGGCCTCGCCGGCGATCCGCTGGGGCTGGGTGGCCAGCCCGGCGATCACCGCGTCGTGGTGGCCATGTCCGGCGGTGTCGACAGCTCGGTGACCGCGGCGCTGCTGCATCATCTCGGCTATGATGTGGTCGGCGTGACGCTGCAGCTCTATGATCATGGCGCCGCCCTGGCCAAGAAGGGCGCCTGCTGTGCTGGTCAGGACATCTACGACGCCAAGCGCGTCGCGGAGGCCTGCGGCTTTCCCCATTATGTGCTCGATTATGAAAGCCGTTTCCGCGAAGCCGTGATCGAGGAATTTGCCGACACCTATCTGGCCGGCTTCACGCCCATTCCCTGCGTGCGCTGCAACCAGACCGTCAAATTCGCCGATCTTTTGACCACGGCCCGCCAGCTCGGGGCTGTGTGCATGGCAACGGGGCATTACATCCAGCGTGTCACGGGCGAAAACGGGCCGGAGCTGCGCCGCGCCGCCGATACCGGCAAGGACCAATCCTATTTCCTGTTCGCGACCACGCATGAGCAGCTCGACTTCCTGCGCTTCCCGCTGGGCCATCTGAACAAGGACCAGACGCGCGAACTGGCCGAGGCCTTCGGTCTCATCGTCGCCGACAAGCCGGACAGCCAGGACATCTGCTTCGTGCCCAATGGCCGCTATGTCGATATTGTCGAGAAAGTCCGCCCCGGCGCCTCGCGTCCGGGCGAGATCGTGCATGTCGATGGCCGGGTATTGGGCACACATGAAGGCGTGATCCGCTACACCGTCGGCCAGCGACGCGGCCTCAAGATCGCCGTCGGTGATCCGCTCTATGTCGTGCGTCTTGATGCCGAAAAGGCCGAAGTCGTTGTCGGTCCGCGCGAGGCGCTGGAAGTCGATACGATCGCCCTCAAGGAGATCAACTGGCTCGGCGATGAGGCCCCGCTGGACGGCGCGGCCGTGCAGGTGAAGGTCCGCTCCACCCGCCCGCCCGTCCCCGCTGCCCTGTCGGTCAATGGCGATGATGTCCGCGTGGTGCTCGCCAAGGGCGAGGAAGGCGTGGCGCCGGGCCAGGCTTGTGTCTTCTATTCGTCCGACGACGAAGACCGGGTGCTGGGCGGCGGCTGGATCACCAGCACCAGCGGCGGGAGTGGCGGCTCGTCCGGGGTGAGGTTGATCGGCTGAGGAGGCGCGGCCCAAAAGCCGGTCGCAGCTATGGAGGTGAGTGTTTTGGATGAGATGACCGGTATGTCGGTTGTGATCCATCTCAACCCCGAGATGGTTGGGCCGGATGTGAAAGTCCCGGCGGATGGTGTGCGTCTGGACATAACACGGTCCGGCGTGGCGATTGTCGGACCAAGCCAAGAGCTGCACGGCGGTTTCGCCTTTCACGAAGACATCGCGCAGTTGGTGGCTGACAAACGGCTGACCGGTGAAGTGTTTATCTACCCGTCATTGGGTGGACATGCCTTGGATCTGGATGGGGATTTTGTCGTTCTTGCTGCAGTCGAGAAGAGTAGCAGTGCGGACCAACCTGCCCCCGTGGTGGTTCGGTCTATCGGTGTCGGGCGGTTCGAGCCGATTGTGCAGCGCCCTCGGGCGCGCACTGATCCATAACTCCCTTGTCAGCCCGGGCCCCCGCTTTCGCGGGCGCTGGCTCCTGGCCTGCGAAAGATGACCAGCGAGAGCGTCGCGAACCCCACCGCCAGCGCTCCCCCTTTTTCATTTTTCCCGGAGGCGCGCAGCGCCATCCGGGACCGACGGGAGACTCATCGCTTGCCGGAGGCTTTCGTTGGTCCCGGCTCTCCGCCCCGCTTTTGCGGGGCTGCGGCGGGGAGAAATGTGCTTTGGTTCGCGAGGGGCGGCACGTGGTAAAATCCAGCGCTGAAGACGCGGATACGCTCACCGGCCACCCCTGGCTTGTCATCCCGGGCGGAGCCCTGACTTGATCAGGGCGAAGACCCGGGACCCATCAGCCCGGTGCGGCCAGCTTTCGCGATAATGGGTCCCGGATCTCCGCCCGGCTCGGGGCCGGGCATCCGTCCGGGATGACACCAGGATAAGACTCGCTCGGCCCCATCGCCCCTTCTTCCCCACTCGTGGGGAAGAAAAGTGGGCGTTTATCCCCGCCCTGCGCTTCAAAAACCGTCATCCTGA
>NZ_LQXG01000011.1:0-25482 GCF_001924955.1 Maricaulis sp. W15
TGCTTCCGCCAGTACCATCGTGATCGCAGCCGTCAGCGTCGTCTTGCCATGGTCAACGTGACCAATCGTGCCGATGTTCGCGTGCGGCTTGGTGCGCTCAAACTTTTCCTTCGCCATGATCTCGCTCCGAAATCCGTGTGTTCGTTGTTTTACTGTGACCAGAGGTCCGCTTAGGCGGACTTGGCGATGACTTCTTGTTCGACGGCCTTGGGAACCGCCTCATAGTGGTCGAAAAGCATCGTGAACTGCGCCCGGCCCTGGGTCGCAGACCGCAGGTTGTTGACGTAGCCGAACATGTTCGCCAGCGGCACCATCGCGTTCACGACGGTGGCGTTGCCGCGCATTTCCTGACCGGCAATCTGACCCCGACGGGAGTTCAAATCGCCAATGACACCACCGGTATATTCGTCCGGCGTCACGACCTCGACCTTCATGATCGGCTCGAGAAGCTTCGGCGCGCAATGAGCCTTGGCTTCGCGGAAAGCGGCGCGAGCCGCGATCTCGAAGGCGAGAACGCTGGAGTCGACGTCGTGATAGGCGCCATCGACCAGCATGGCGTGGACGTCGATCACCGGGAAACCGGCAATCAGGCCACCATCCATGACGGATTTGAGACCCTTCTCGACACCCGGGATGTATTCCTTCGGCACGTTGCCGCCGACGATCTTGGATTCGAACACAAAGCCCGAACCCGGCTCGCCGGGACCGAATTCGATCTTGACGCGGGCAAACTGGCCCGAACCGCCCGACTGCTTCTTGTGCGTGTAGTCGACGAGCCCCTTCTGGCCCAGCGATTCACGATAAGCCACCTGCGGCGCACCGACATTCGCTTCGACCTTGAACTCGCGCTTCATGCGATCGACGAGAATGTCGAGGTGAAGCTCGCCCATGCCGGCAATGATGGTCTGGCCGGATTCTTCGTCGGTCTTCATGCGGAAGGACGGATCCTCGGCGGCCAGACGCTGCAGGGCAACGCCGAGCTTTTCCTGGTCGGCCTTCGACTTCGGCTCGATGGCCAGCTCGATCACCGGATCCGGGAATTCCATGCGCTCGAGGATGACCGGCTTCATCGGGTCACACAGCGTGTCGCCCGTGGTCGTATCCTTCAGGCCTGCGATCGCGACGATATCGCCGGCGAAGCATTCCTTGATGTCTTCACGCGAATTGGAGTGCATCAACAGCATACGGCCGATGCGCTCTTTCTTGTCCTTCACCGTGTTGAGCAGGGACACGCCCGTCTCAAGGTGACCGGAATACATGCGCGCAAAGGTCAGCGAACCGACGAACGGGTCGTTCATGATCTTGAAGGCCAGGAGCGAGGTCGGCTCGTCATCGCTGGCGCGACGCGTCACTTCTTCCTCGGTCTTGAAGTCGATACCCTTGATCGCCGGAACCTCGGTCGGGTTCGGCAGGAAATCGACCACGGCGTCGAGCAGCGGCTGGACACCCTTGTTCTTGAAGGCCGTGCCGCACAGGATCGGATTGAAAGCCAGCGAGATGCAGCCCTTGCGGATCAGCGACTTGAGAAGCTCCTCGGAAGGCTCTTCGCCTTCAAGGTACGCTTCCATCGCAGCTTCATCCTGCTCGACAGCCGTCTCGACCAGCGCCTCACGGTACTCGGCAGCCTTGTCAGCAAGCTCGGCACGAATGTCGCGAACTTCCCACTCGGCGCCCAGGCCCTCACCCTTCCAGACGAGCTCCTTCATGATAACCAGGTCGATCACGCCTTCGAACTCGGTTTCCGAGCCGATCGGCAGCTGAACGCACAGCGGCGTGGCGCCGAGGCGATCCTTGATCATCTGGACACAGTTGAAGAAGTCGGCGCCCAGCTTGTCCATCTTGTTGATGAACACCATGCGCGGAACCTTGTAACGGTCGGCCTGACGCCAGACCGTTTCGGTCTGCGGCTCGACACCGGCATTGGCGTCCAGGCAGCACACGGCACCATCAAGAACACGCAGCGAACGCTCGACTTCAATGGTGAAGTCAACGTGGCCGGGCGTGTCGATGATGTTCAGACGCTTGCCGTTCCAGAAACAGGTCGTCGCAGCCGAGGTGATCGTGATGCCACGCTCCTGCTCCTGCTCCATCCAGTCCATGGTGGCGGCACCATCGTGCACTTCACCAATTTTGTGGGACTTGCCGGTGTAATAGAGGATCCGCTCGGTCGTCGTCGTCTTGCCAGCATCAATGTGCGCCATGATGCCGAAATTGCGGTAGTCCTCGATTTTGTAGTCGCGGGCCATTTGTCAGGGTCCTTGGTACGGGTCTGTGCCTGTAAGGGGTTACCAGCGGTAGTGCGAGAAAGCGCGGTTGGCTTCCGCCATCCGGTGCGTGTCTTCGCGCTTCTTGACGGCAGTCCCGCGATTGGCGGAGGCATCCATCATTTCAGCAGCGAGACGCTCGCGCATCGTATTTTCATTACGGCCGCGAGCAGCACCCGTCAGCCAGCGAATGGCCAGGGCTTTCTTGCGCTCGGCGCGGACTTCAACCGGCACCTGATAGGTCGCACCACCAACACGGCGGGAGCGGACCTCGACCTCAGGGGCCACATTGTCCAGGGCATCGTGGAAGACGCGGATCGGCTCGCGCTTCAGCTTCTCTTCGACAATCTCGAGAGCGCCATAGACAATGCGCTCGGCGACGGATTTTTTGCCGTCGAGCATGATGTAGTTCATGAACTTGGTGAGATCGCGATCCCCGAACTTCGGGTCCGGAAAAATCTCGCGTTTCTCTGCGCGGTGACGACGCGACATGAACGTCTCCCTTACTTAGGACGCTTGGCGCCGTATTTCGAACGGCGTTGCTTGCGGTCCTTGACGCCCTGGGTATCCAGAACGCCGCGAAGAATGTGATAGCGGACACCCGGCAAATCCTTCACGCGACCACCGCGGATAAGGACAACTGAGTGTTCCTGCAAATTGTGACCCTCACCCGGGATGTAGCTCACAACTTCGTGCCCGTTGGTCAGACGCACTTTGGCGACTTTCCGCAAGGCCGAGTTCGGCTTTTTCGGGGTCGTGGTATAGACGCGCGTGCAGACACCACGGCGCTGCGGGCAAGCCTGCAGGGCCGGCACCTTATTGCGCTTCGGCTTGTCTTTTCGCGGCTTGCGAATGAGCTGGTTGATTGTTGGCATCCCGCTCTAATCCGTTCCTAATCTCAACAACCACGCCCCCCAGCATGTTGAAATGCTGATGGACGCAAAGAATGACCCCGACGTCCGAACACGAGGTTCGCACGGCGGCGTCTGGGGTTTTTCCGTTACCGTGGACGACGTCTAACCGCGTGGGTTACGGCCCGTCCTTCAAACGAGCGCGGAAACTACGCACGCGACTCGCATTCGTCAAGCGCTTGTTCAGAGGTTTTCTGAGGCGCCCGGGCCCGGCATCAGCCCATACAAAAAGGCCGCCGGTCACCCGGCGGCCTTTTCTCAGTTATTACAGGGATATCGCCCCTGAATATGCTTAGTTCGCACCGTCTTCAGCGGCCATTTCCTCAGCAGCTGCCTCGGCAATTTCGGTCGGAAGACCCTCTGCCTCAACGGCCGCTTCGCGCTCGGCGAGCATGTCCGCATCCAGATCATCAGCGATCGCCTGGTACTGACGCATGATCGAGCCGGTACCGGCGGGAATCAGGCGTCCGACGATGACGTTCTCCTTGAGACCCTCGAGCGTGTCTTCCTTGCCCTGGACGGCCGCCTCGGTGAGGACGCGGGTCGTTTCCTGGAAGGAGGCTGCCGAGATGAAGGAGCGCGTCTGCAGCGACGCCTTGGTGATCCCCAGCAGGACCGGGTCACCCGTCGCCATGCGCTTGCCTTCTGCCTCGAGACGCTCATTGCTCTCGATGAACTCGATCTTGTCGACCTGCTCGGCCGCCAGATAGGTGCTGTCGCCCGGATCCTTGACCTCGATCTTCTGCAGCATCTGACGAACGATCGTCTCGATGTGCTTGTCGTTGATCGGCACGCCCTGCAGTCGATAGACCTCCTGGATCTCGTCAATCAGGTAGTTGGCCAACGCCGGCACACCCAGGATCGCCAGGATGTCGTGCGGCGCCGGGTGACCGTCGAGCAGGTATTCGCCCTTCTGGATCACATCGCCTTCCTGACAGGTCAGGTGTTTGCCCTTGGGCACCAGGTATTCGACCTTCTCGGCGTCATCGCCCTCCGGAACAATCGCGATACGGCGCTTGTTCTTGTAGTCGCGACCGAACTCGACCCGGCCCGTGATCTCCGCGATGACGGCGTGATCCTTGGGACGACGGGCTTCGAACAATTCCGCAACACGCGGCAGACCACCGGTGATGTCCCGGGTCTTGGCGCCTTCGGTCGGGATACGGGCGACAATGTCACCCGGACGCACCATGTCGCCATCGGCGACCGAAAGGATGGCCCCCACGGCGAGCATGTAGCTGGCAGTGGAACCGGAAGAGAGCTTGGTCGGCTCGCCGTTCTCGTCCTGCACGACGATGGTCGGTTGCAGGGCATTGGCCTTGGCCGAACCGCGCCAGTCGATGACCACCTTGGAGGCGATACCGGTGGCTTCGTCGGTCTCTTCCTTCACCGACACGCCTTCGGCGATGTCGACAAATTTCACCTTGCCGCCGACTTCCGACACGACCGGGGCCGTATACGGGTCCCACTCGCCGAGACGCTGACCACGTGTGGTCTTGTCGCCTTCCTTGACCTTCAGCTTGGTGCCATAGCCGAGCTTGTAGCTTTCACGCTCCTTGCCCTCGGTATCCACGATAACGAGCTGCATATTGCGCGACAGCGCAATCAGGTCGCCATCGGAATTGGTCACCGTTGACGGGTTCTTGAAGGTCACATGACCTTCCGAACCGGCTTCGATGAAGGACTGTTCGGAGACCTGGGCGGTACCGCCGATGTGGAAGGTCCGCATCGTCAGCTGGGTACCCGGCTCACCGATCGACTGGGCGGCGATAACGCCGACAGCTTCACCGATATTTACGCGCGTGCCGCGGGCCAGGTCACGGCCGTAACAGGTGGCACAGACACCGACGCGGGTCTCACAGGTGAGCGGCGAACGGGCCCAGACGGACTGGACGCCGGCCATCTCGATCGCGAGCGCGAGATCTTCATCGATATAGGTGTCGGCCGGGCAGATCACTTCGCCGGATGCCGGATCCTTGACTTCCTGGGCCAGGGTACGGCCGAGGATGCGCTGTTCCAGCGACACGACAACATCACCGCCATCAACAACCGCGGAAATCTCGAAGCACTCGGACGTGCCGCAATCTTCCTCGGTGATGATGCAGTCCTGGGCGACGTCGACGAGACGGCGGGTCAGGTAACCCGAGTTCGCCGTCTTCAGGGCCGTATCGGCCAAGCCCTTACGGGCACCGTGGGTGGAGTTGAAGTATTCAAGAACGGTCAGGCCTTCCTTGAAGTTCGAGATGATCGGCGTTTCGATGATCTCACCGGACGGCTTGGCCATCAGGCCGCGCATGCCGGCCAGCTGCTTCATCTGGTTCTTCGAACCACGGGCGCCGGAGTGGGCCATCATGTAGACCGAGTTCACTTCCGAGGTGCGGCCATCAGCGCCGACCGTCGTCTTGGAAATCTCGTCCATCATGGCGTCAGCGACGTTGTCCGTACACTTGGCCCAGGCATCGACGACCTTGTTGTACTTCTCACCCTTGGTGATCAGACCGTCGACATATTGCTGCTCATAATCCGACACCATGTCACGGGTCGCCCCGACCAGATCGGCCTTGGCGTCCGGGATCAGCATGTCGTCCTTGCCGAAGGAGATGCCGGCCTTGGCCGCTTCCTTGAAGCCGAGACCCATGATCTGGTCACAGAAGATCACAGTCGCCTTCTGACCACAGTGACGATAGACCTGATCGATCAGGGCGCCGATGGCCTTCTTGGTCAGCAGCTCGCCGATCATTTCCGGCTGCATTTTCGGGTGCTTGGGCAGAAGGTCGACAATCATCTTCCGGCCCGGCGTGGTCTCGATCACCTTGGTGATCGGATTGCCGTCGACATCAATGCCTTCCCAGCGCGCCTTGATCTTGGTGTGCAGGGTGATGACGTCCGACTCGAGCGCCGCTTCCAGCTCGGCGCGGCTGCCGAAGGCCATGCCCTCGCCCGGCTCGTTGTCCTTGATGATGGACAGGTAATACAGGCCCAGCACGATATCCTGCGACGGCACGATGATCGGCTTGCCATTGGCCGGCGACAGGATGTTGTTGGTCGACATCATCAGCGTGCGCGCTTCCAGCTGGGCTTCCAGCGAGAGCGGCACGTGAACAGCCATCTGGTCACCGTCAAAGTCGGCGTTGAAGGCCGCACAGACCAGCGGATGCAGCTGGATCGCCTTGCCTTCGATGAGCTTCGGCTCGAAGGCCTGGATGCCCAGACGGTGCAGCGTCGGCGCCCGGTTCAGCATGACCGGGTGCTCGCGGATGACCTCGTCGAGCACGTCCCAGACTTCCGGACGCTCTTTCTCGACCAACTTCTTGGACTGCTTGACCGTGCCGGACAGGCCCTTGGCGTCGAGACGCGCATAGATGAAGGGCTTGAACAGCTCGAGCGCCATCTTCTTGGGCAGGCCGCACTCGTGCAGTTTGAGATCCGGGCCGACCACGATGACCGAACGGCCGGAATAGTCGACGCGCTTGCCGAGCAGGTTCTGGCGGAAGCGGCCCTGCTTGCCCTTGAGCATGTCGGACAGCGATTTCAGCGGGCGCTTGTTGGCACCGGTGATGACGCGGCCGCGACGGCCATTGTCGAACAGGGCGTCGACGGATTCCTGCAGCATCCGCTTTTCATTGCGGATGATGATATCCGGCGCGCGCAGCTCGATGAGGCGCTTGAGGCGGTTGTTGCGGTTGATCACGCGGCGATAGAGATCATTGAGATCCGACGTCGCGAAACGGCCGCCATCAAGCGGCACGAGCGGACGCAGTTCCGGCGGAATGACCGGAATGACCGTCATGATCATCCACTCCGGGCGATTGCCCGAAGTGAGGAAGTTTTCCATCAGCTTGAGACGCTTGGCGTACTTCTTCAGCTTCAGCTCGGAACCGGTTTCCTTCATGTCCTCACGGACCTTGGCGCACTCGGCTTCCAGATCCATGTTGATGAGGATTTCGCGGACCGCTTCAGCGCCGATACCGGCCGTGAAGGCGTCTTCGCCATACTCGTCCTGCGCTTCCATATACTCTTCTTCAGAGAGCAGCTGGAAGGGCTGAAGCGGGGTCAGGCCCGGCTCGATGACGACGTAATTCTCGAAATAGAGAACCCGCTCGACATCCTTCAGCGCCATGTCGAGGATCATGGCGATCCGCGATGGCAGGGATTTCAGGAACCAGATATGGGCGACCGGAGCGGCCAGCTCGATGTGACCCATGCGCTCGCGACGGACGCGCGCCAGGGTAACTTCAACGCCGCACTTCTCGCAGACGATGCCCTTGTACTTGATGCGCTTGTACTTGCCGCACAGGCACTCATAGTCCTTCACCGGGCCGAAGATGCGGGCACAGAACAGGCCGTCGCGCTCGGGCTTGAAAGTCCGGTAATTGATGGTCTCGGGTTTTTTCACTTCGCCGAAGGACCAGGAGTGGATTTTCTCCGGGCTGGCCAGGGCAATGCGGATCCGGTCGAAGGACGGGCCTTCGGCAGCCGGATTGAAGATGTTCATGACGTCGTGATTCATGTCGCCGTCTCCCAAAAGGGGCAAGCGGGACAGGGAGAGCCCTGCCCCGCAAAATATGGTTCAGCCTTAGCCGTTCTTCAGTTCGACATTGAGGCCGAGAGAACGCATTTCCTTGACAAGCACGTTGAAGCTTTCCGGAACGCCGGCTTCGAAAGTGTCGTCGCCGCGGACAATGGCCTCATAGACCTTGGTCCGGCCGGCCACGTCATCCGACTTCACCGTCAGCATTTCCTGCAGCGTGTAGGCTGCACCGTAAGCTTCCAGTGCCCACACTTCCATCTCGCCGAAGCGCTGGCCACCAAACTGGGCCTTACCACCCAGCGGCTGCTGGGTCACAAGGCTGTACGGGCCGATGGAACGGGCGTGGATCTTGTCGTCCACCAGGTGGTGCAGCTTCAGAAGGTGCTTCACACCCACCGTCACCTTGCGGCGGAAGGGCTCACCGGTCTGGCCGTCATAGAGCGTCGACTGGCCGGACGGATCAAAGCCGGCCTTTTCCAGCCAATGCGCCACATCCGGCTCACGGGCACCGTCGAAGACCGGGGTCGCGATCGGCACGCCATTGGCCAGATTGCGGCCCAGCTCAGCAATGTCGGCATCGGTTTCCGGCAGTTCATCGCCTTCATAGACCCTGTCCAGCTCGGACTTGAGCGTCGCCGTGCTGCCATCACGCTTGTAGGCGTCATAGGCCTCACCGATCTGCTTGCCGAGACCACGGCAAGCCCAACCCAGGTGGGTTTCAAGGATCTGTCCGACATTCATCCGCGACGGCACGCCGAGCGGGTTGAGGACGATGTCCACCGCCTCGCCATTGGCCAGGAAGGGCATGTCCTCGATCGGATTGATCTTGGAGATGACACCCTTGTTGCCGTGGCGGCCGGCCATCTTGTCGCCCGGCTGAAGCTTGCGCTTCACCGCGACAAAGACCTTGACCATCTTCATAACGCCCGGCGGCATTTCATCGCCGCGCTGGAGCTTGTCGACCTTGTCTTCGAAGCGACGGTCGAGACGGGCTTTCGAGTCGTCATACTGCTTTTGCAGGGCTTCGACTTCGGCCATCGCCTTCTCGTCGTCGAGGCCGATACGCCACCAGCCGCTGCGCGGGGTCTCATCAAGCGCGTCCTGTGAAACCTCGCCCTTGGCGAAGCCGCGCGGTCCGGAAACCGCCGTCTTGCCGAGCAGGAGATCACCCAGACGCTGATAGATGTTGCGCTCGAGGATGGCGAGCTCGTCATCGCGGTCCTTGCCGAGACGTTCGATCTCTTCACGCTCGATCGAAATCGCGCGCTCATCCTTGTCGACACCATGACGGTTGAAGACGCGGACTTCGACGACCGTGCCGGTGGCACCGGACGGCATGCGCAGCGAGGTGTCACGGACGTCGGAGGCCTTCTCACCGAAGATGGCGCGCAGAAGCTTTTCTTCCGGCGTCATCGGGCTTTCGCCCTTCGGCGTCACCTTGCCGACGAGAATGTCGCCGGCAGCGACTTCCGCACCGACCGCAACAATACCGGCTTCGTCGAGATTGCGCAGGGCTTCCTCGCCGACATTGGGAATGTCACGGGTGATTTCTTCCGGGCCGAGCTTGGTGTCGCGGGCCGCGATCTCGAACTCTTCGAGGTGGATCGAGGTGAAGACGTCGTCGCGCACGATGCGCTCGGAGATCAGGATCGAGTCCTCGAAATTATAGCCATTCCACGGCATGAAGGCGACGACCACATTCCGGCCGAGCGCAAGCTCGCCGAGATCGGTGGACGGGCCATCCGCGATGATGTCACCGGCATGAACCTGGTCACCCACACGCACGATCGGGCGCTGGTTGATACAGGTCGACTGGTTCGACCGCTGGAACTTGGACAGGCGATAGATGTCGACGCCGGACTTGGCAGCATCGAGATCTTCGGTCGCCCGGATGACGATACGGGTCGCATCGACCTGCTCGATCACACCGGTCCGGCGGGCGGCGATCGCGGCACCGGAATCGCGGGCCACAATGCTTTCCATGCCGGTACCGACCAGCGGGGCTTCCGCCTTCACCAGCGGCACGGCCTGACGCTGCATGTTCGAACCCATCAAGGCGCGGTTGGCGTCGTCGTTTTCGAGGAAGGGAATGAGCGCCGCAGCAACCGAAACAACCTGTTTCGGTGACACGTCGATATATTCCACATCTTCACGAGGCACGAGCGTCACATCACCGGCGACGCGGCAGTTGACGAACTCATTGTCCAGCTCGCCCTTCTCGTTCACATGGGCGTTTGCCTGGGCAATCGCGTAGCGTGACTCCTGCATCGCCGACAGATAGTCGACCTGCTCGGTCAGCTTACCGTGCTCAACCTTGCGGTACGGGCTCTCGATGAAGCCGTACTTGTTGACACGGGCGAAGGTCGAGAGCGAGTTGATGAGGCCGATATTCGGGCCTTCCGGTGTCTCGATCGGGCAGATCCGGCCGTAATGGGTCGGGTGCACGTCGCGGACTTCGAAGCCGGCACGTTCGCGGGTCAGACCACCCGGGCCAAGCGCCGAGAGACGGCGCTTGTGAGTGACTTCCGACAGCGGGTTGGTCTGGTCCATGAACTGCGACAGCTGCGAGGAGCCGAAGAATTCCCGCACAGCCGCGGCAGCCGGCTTGGCGTTGACCAGGTCGTGCGGCATGACCGTCTCGATATCGACCGAGGACATGCGTTCCTTGATCGCGCGCTCCATGCGCAGAAGACCGATGCGGTACTGGTTTTCCATCAGCTCGCCGACCGAACGCACCCGGCGATTGCCGAGATTGTCGATATCGTCGATTTCGCCGCGACCATCGCGCAGATCGACCAGGGTCTTGAGAACCGCGAGGATGTCTTCCTTGCGCAGGGTGCGCATGTCGTCCGGCGCATCCAGGTCGAGACGCATGTTCATTTTCACGCGACCAACGGCCGAGAGGTCATAACGCTCCGGATCAAAGAACAGGCCCTGGAACATAGCCTCGGCGGTCTCCGCCGTCGGCGGCTCACCCGGACGCATGACGCGGTAGATGTCCACCAGCGCCTGTTCACGGCTGTCATTCTTGTCGGCGGCCAGGGTCGCACGGATGTAGGGACCCACGCCGGTCGCCGGATCGATGTCGAGCAGGTTGAGTTCCTTGACGCCGGTATTCTTCAGCGTCTCGAGGATTTCCTCGCTCATTTCGTCGCCGGCTTCGGCGAAGATTTCACCGGTTTCCAGATTGACCATGTCGTCGGCCAGGTAACCGCCGAGCAGATGCTCGTCGGACACCAGCAGAGCGGCCAGACCGTCTTCAGCGAACTTGTTGGCGGCACGGGCGGAGATCTTCTTGCCGGCCGGAGCGATGATATCGCCCGTCTTGGCGTCGACCAGGTCGCGCACCGGCTTCACACCGCGCCAGCGTTCCTTCACGTAAGGAACCGTCCAGCCCTTCTTGGAACTCTTGTAGGTGACCGTGGAATAGAAGGTCGAGAGAATCTCTTCCTTGTCCAGGCCCAGCGCATACAGGAGCGTCGTCGCCGGCAGTTTGCGGCGACGATCGAGACGCATGTGGACCACGTCCTTGGCGTCGAACTCGAAGTCGAGCCAGGAACCGCGATACGGGATGATGCGGGCGGCGAACAGGTACTTGCCCGAGGCATGGGTCTTGCCACGGTCATGATCGAAGAAGACGCCCGGCGAGCGGTGCATCTGCGAAACGATCACGCGCTCGGTGCCGTTTACCACGAAGGTGCCCTTGTCGGTCATGAGCGGGATATCGCCCATGTAGACGTCCTGCTCCTTGATGTCCTTGACGGAGCGGGCACCGGTTTCCTCGTCCACATCAAACACGATGAGACGCATTTTGACCTTGAGTGGCGCGGCGAACGTCATGTCGCGCTGCTGGCACTCTTCGACGTCGAACTTCGGCGGCTCGAACTCGTAGGACACGAAATCGAGGACAGCCCGTTCGGCGAAATCCTTGACCGGGAAGACGGACTTGAAGACCGCCTGCATGCCGGTGTCGTCGCGCTCGGCGGCAGGCACCTCTTTCATCAGGAAGTGCTCGTATGAGGACTTCTGGACTTCAATGAGATTCGGCATCGCAACGGTTTCCGGAATACGTCCGAAAGACTTGCGAATCCGCTTTTTGCCGGTGAACGACAGACCCATGTCGGCTCCCTTCGCAGACAGCACTGCGCAGTTGTATGCGGGGATCGCCCCCGCGGCGCCGTTCCGTTGGTCGGGACCTGTGACAGCCCCTTCCGTTCGACAATCCGGCCTGGAACGACAGCGGCCGGATCGGGTATTCCAAAGACGGGCTAACGGACGCGCAGGAATACCCCACGCGCCCGTAGCACCGTGTCAGTCACGCCGAAGCGAGACTATTTCAGCTCAACGCTGGCGCCAGCGGCTTCCAGCTTGGCTTTGATTTCTTCCGCTTCAGCTTTCGGAGCGGCTTCCTTGACGGCCTTCGGCGCGCCTTCAACCAGATCCTTGGCTTCTTTCAGGCCCAGGCCCGTGATGGCGCGGACTTCTTTGATGACGTTGATCTTCTTGTCACCAGCACCCGTGAGGACAACGTCGAACTCGTCCTTCTCTTCAGCAGCCGGGGCATCGCCACCACCAGCCGGACCGGCAACAGCGACAGCAGCTGCTGCCTTGATGCCTTTTTCTTCGAGAAGATCGTTCAGTTCCTTGGCTTCAAGGATGGTGAGGGCGAGAAGTTCGTCGCAGAGTTTAGCTACATCAGCCATTTGTTCAATTCCTTGTCGATGTTCAGTGTGTCAGTTCGAAAGCGGAGAATGACGTGATCAGGCGTCGGCCTTCTCGCGGATGACGTCGATCGCCCCCGCCAGACCTTGACCCGGTGCCATGAGGCGCTGGGCGACCTGGGAGGCCTGCCCCATGAGGCGGGCCGAGATGGTGGCAATAAGCTCTTCGCGGGACGGCATCTTGGAGAGCGCGTCGATGCCGGCGGCGTCGAACACATCCTCTTCCATGAAACCGCCGAGAATGACGAGCTTCTTGTTATCCTTGGCGTACTCGACCATCACCTTCGGCGCGGCCACAAAGTCTTCCGAGTAAGCGATTGCCACCGGACCTGTGAACAGGTCAGCGGCGCCCTCACCCGGCTTGCCTTGCAGTGCGATCTTGGCGAGGCGGTTACGCACCACCTTGAACGTGCCACCCAGCTCGCGGAGCTTGGTGCGCAGTCCCGTCATTTCCGCAACGGTCATGCCCGTATAGTGAGCAATCACAACGGATCCAGCTTCCGAGAAGACGCCATTCAGCTCTTCAACGGTCGCTTCTTTTTGATTGCGATCCATTTTGCGGACTCCCTGTTTGAACCGTCCACCGTGGACGGTTCGGTGAAAACGCCATCACTGCGTCTTCCCCCATTGCGGGTTGGACGCCGTCATGACGCGTCCTGTCCCAGGGCTTGAACCGACAGACCTCAAACAAGGCCAGATCGATCTCGCTCTGTCTCACACAGGGCCCGAATTGGATTAAAGCGGCACCTTGCGGCCCACTCCCTGTGATCTCGGACAGGCCGGCCGACCCACAAAACACGTGAATCGGACCGGAACAGCCCGGCCGGATAATCCGGTCCGGGCTGAAACTCAAGTCTTTTACGCCGAAACGGCGCCAGACGTATCGATTTTTACGCCCGGACCCATTGTCGAAGACAGGGCAATCCGGCGTACATAGGTGCCTTTGGCGCCCGACGGCTTGGCTTTCACGATCGCGTCGACCAGCGCACGAACGTTTTCGGCCAGGGCCGCTTCGGTGAAGCTCGCCTTGCCGACACCGGCGTGAATGATGCCAGCCTTTTCGACGCGGAATTCCACGGCGCCACCCTTGGAGGCTTCGACAGCCTTGGTGACGTCCATGGTGACCGTGCCGACCTTCGGGTTCGGCATCATGCCGCGCGGGCCGAGCACCTTACCGAGACGACCGACCAGCGGCATCATGTCCGGGGTCGCGATGACCTTGTCGAAATTGATGTTGCCGCCGAGGATCTGTTCCATCAGGTCTTCCGCACCGACGACGTCGGCACCGGCCTTGGTGGCCTCTTCAGCCTTCGGGCCCTTGGCGAAGACGGCAACGCGGACCGAGCGGCCGGTGCCGTTCGGAAGGTTGCACACACCACGGACCATCTGGTCGGCATGGCGCGGGTCGACACCCAGATTGATGGCAAGCTCGATGGTTTCATCGAACTTGGCCTTGGCGTTGGTTTTCACGTGAGCGACGGCGTCGTCGATCGAGTACAGCGTGTCGCGATCAAAGGTCTCGCGCGCAGCCGAAAGGCGTTTTCCGAGTTTAGCCATGATCTTACTCCGTCACCTGCAGGCCCATGGAACGGGCGGAACCGGCGATGATCTTGGTCGCCTGGTCGAGGTCGTTCGCATTGAGGTCGGCGAATTTCGCTTCAGCAATCTCGCGGCACTGGGCCAGCGAGACCGAACCAGCCATCGCCTGGCTCGGCGTGCTCGATCCTTTTTGGATCTTCGCGGCCTTCTTCAGGTAGAAGCTGGCCGGCGGGGTCGCCGTGACGAAGGTGAAGGACTTGTCGGAGAAGACAGTGATGGTGGTCGGGATCGGCATCCCTTTTTCCATCTCCTGGGTCTTCGCGTTGAAGGCCTTACAGAAT
Source organism: Maricaulis sp. W15 (assembly GCF_001924955.1). Taxonomy (NCBI): domain Bacteria; kingdom Pseudomonadati; phylum Pseudomonadota; class Alphaproteobacteria; order Maricaulales; family Maricaulaceae; genus Maricaulis; species Maricaulis sp. W15. The sequence continues at coordinate 14,308 of NZ_LQXG01000011.1, forward strand.
TCCATGATGTTCACGCCGCGCTGACCCAGGGCCGGGCCGATCGGCGGGGACGGGTTTGCAGCGCCGGCAGGCACTTGCAGCTTGATATAGCCGGCAATTTTCTTGGCCATGTTCCCACTCCATAATCAAGGACGCGCCAATCGCGCCCTCGGGGGTTTGCGGTACGACCCGGCATGGACTTGGCGCCGGCATCTCCCGCAGTTACACGCTACTGGATCTTTTCGACCTGAGCGTATTCCAGCTCGACCGGGGTGGCCCGGCCGAAAATGTTGATGGCAACCTTCAGGCGGCCATTCTCGTCGTCCACTTCCTCGACAACACCGTTGAAGCTCTGGAAGTGACCGTCGATGACGTTGACGGTCTCGCCGATCTCATAGCTGACGGTCGGACGCGGACGCTCCGCATCCTCTTCCATCTGGCCGAGGATCCGCTTGACCTCATTCTCGGAAACCGGGATCGGCTTCTTGCCCGAGCCGAGAAAGCCGGTGACTTTCGCGGTCGAGGTGACGAGGTGATAGGCTTGGTCGGTCATGTCCATCTTCACGAGGACATAGCCCGGGAAATATTTGCGCTCGGCATTGACCTTGCGGCCCTTGCGAACTTCAACGACATCCTCGGTCGGGACGAGGATTTCCTCGAACTTGTCTTCCAGCCCCTGGATCGATGCTTCGATGCGGATCGCGTCAGCGACCTTCTTCTCGAAGTTCGAATAGGCATGCACGATGTACCACTTGGCAGACATACAGCCTCCTCCTAGGCGCCGAGAGCGAGAATGAACTGGATGCTCGAACTGATGATCCAGTCGACACCCCAGAAGAACAGCATGGCGATCACCGAGAGGATCAGCACAAGCACGGTCGAGACCAAGCTCTCCTGGCGCGTCGTCCAGGTCACCTTGCGGGCTTCCTGACGGACCTGGGACAGGTATTGGAACGGACCAGCACCCTTTTTCTTGGGTGCCGCCGCTTCAGCCTTGCCTTTGGCCGGCGTCGTATTCTTCGCGTTCCGCGTCATTCAAGTCCATCTGGCCCGCTCGGGCCCTCTATTCAAGAGGTGGAGCGCATCATGCGCAACCACCTGAAATTCCATACGGCCTGGCAGGGGCGGAGGGACTCGAACCCCCGACCCTCGGTTTTGGAGACCGATGCTCTACCAACTGAGCTACACCCCTAGGACCGCGCGCGAGATATCACGGTGATCGTGCCACCGCCACATCCGAAGCGCAGCTGTCTACAATGCGGGGCCGCATAAGAAAACAGCTAAAACACACATTCCTGCGTTGCGGCCCTTGTTACGGGCCGGTTCGGGCCGAGATCGACCAGGCGAGACTTTGCTGTCCATTCGCCCCCCTCACCTCGTCAATGGCCACAGCCGGCAGCCCGCCCGCTTCCAGATTCCGGACAATCACCGCGATCCCGCTATCATCCCGGGCGGCGGCAATCATCGAGCGCATGCGATGCGCGTAGGCGTCCAACTCGGCGCCATGGGCGGCAAGCCAGGTCTCCAGCTCACCGGGTGCGTAATGACCGGCGCGACCGGCAACTGTCGAACAATCCTGCCAGAGCCGGGTCAGGAGTGTCCGGGCAGCGCCGGGTGCGGCACCCCGCAAAACCTCGCCGACCGCGTCCAGAGCCGTTGCGAGCGCCTGCATGGCCCGCTGCAGGGCGGCCGGTGCCGCCTTGCCGACGGCGTGCCGCGCCGCGATCGCGACCAGGCGGTCGAGCCGGCGCAGGAGACCGCTGTCACGAACCGCATCAAGCAAGGCGAGATTGGCGACGCATTCCTGCTCGATGGCGCCGCCGCGACGGTGCACGAGGGCGTGCAGGCCGCCGTCCGCCGCCGTCACGCGCGCGGCATCGGCAAAGGCATCCTCACCGGCATATTCCAGACCGAACTGGCTGACCACACAGTCGAAGCTGGCCGTCGCAAAGGGCAAGGCGGCACTGTCGGCCACCACCGGAAGCACGGCATCGGTCGCAACAGCCCCGGTCGCCGCGGCAACGGCCGCCGGGGCAATGTCGGTGCAGTGCAGTTTCAGGTCGAGATTTTCGACGGGTCCAGCGCAGTTATGGGCAAGCCGGACCAGCTCGCCCTCCCCGCAGGCCGCGTCAAGCACGGAAACCGAGGCGCCCGGATGGAAATGCCGGTCGAAAATGCCGGCCCAGTGCGACCGCAACACGTGTGAAGTCCGGCCATCGCGAAAACGATGGTCCGGCGCCGAGGCGGCCTGCGACCAGAACTGCGTCCACGCCGCCTGAGCCTTGGTTCTGTTGGAGCGTCGTGACATGGCGCAAAGGTGACCCAGTCAAGTCTGTGGCGCAAACCGCAAGGGCAGCCAACGCAACACGCCGCCGTCGCCAGATGGCAAAACCAGGCAAAGAAAAAGGGCGGGCCAAACGGCCCGCCCTTCCCCATTTCGGTATCAGCTTACGCTTAGAAGCGCAGGCGACCACCCACGAAGAGGCGACGGCCCAGCGTTTCGTACGTTGCCGGCCAAGTGTTGGCCTGCTCCGACGCGGTCGAACCGAGTTCCGGAACGTCGGTGTCGGTGAAGTTGGTCACACCGATCGTCGCCGTGAAGGCTTCGTTCACGTCATAGGCAAACGTGACGTCGAAGTAGTTCTTCGCAACGATGTCGTCCGACAGGTCGGAAACCGCAGCTGCCGTGGTGCCATCGGCATCAAGCGCACCAATGTGACGCCAGCGCAGCGAGGTCGTGAACGGACCCGTGTACCAGGACGTCTGCATGGAGTGCTTGTACTCCGGCGTCGGCTCACCACAGTCCAGACCATAGAGGCCTGCACATTCGATGACCGGCGACGAAGCCGACGTGGTGAAGTCTGCTTCGGAGACAAAGCCACCATAGTAGGTGACAGCCATGTCGCCAGGCAGGCCGATCACGTCAGCGGCGAAGGAGTAATCGACGCGAAGGTCGAAACCCACAGCCGTGAGCGTTGCCACGTTGATCGGCGACAGGTTCGGCAGGAAGCCGCTGGCGCCCATTTCACCGGTATTCGGGTTACGCGACGGGGTACCGCCACCAGCCGGATACAGGGTGTCACACGATGCCTGAATGCCGGTCAGGTGGCATTCGTTCAGCAGCGTCTGGAGCGGAACCGTGGAAATCGCATCCTGGATCTCGATGTTGTAGTAATCGAGCTGGATGGTCAGACCTTCGATCGCGCTCGGCTCGATGACCGCACCGATGGTGAAGGTATCAGCCGTTTCCGCACCCAGGTTGGTGTTACCACCGAACAGGGCTTCCATCTGGGCATTGCCCTGGAACGCTGCGCCAAGCTGGCCAGCCGGAACGCCGGCAGCCGTACAGGTCGCGTCGATCGTAGCGGCCGAGTAGGAACCGTTGGCACCGCCGGAGCACGGGTCGGTTGCGCCCGGGAAGCCGTTGGTGAACGGAGCGAACAGATCGTTGACGTTCGGAGCACGAACGGCGCGGTTGAAGTTACCACGCAGACGGATCTGGTCGTTGATCTGCCAGCCAAGGCCCACAGCGAAGGTCTCGGTGTTGCCGACCGTGTTGTACTCAGAGGTACGGAAGGCAAGGTTCAGGCTCAGCGATTCCATCATCGCCTTGCCGGTCACCAACGGAACTTCGGCTTCAGCGAAGAACTCGTAGACATCAACCACACCTGCAACCGGCAGGGAGGAGTTGAAGCCACGAACGTCCGGGCCAAGCACGGAGTCAGGGATCGATTCAGCGGATGATTCACGATACTCGACACCGAGGACCAGGGCCGGGGCGTATTCGGCCGTCGGCAGTTGGAACATCGGCAGCTCGCCGTTCACCGTCGCAACCGTCTGGAACAGCTCGACATTGTCGATCTGGGCGCCGGTACGCGAGATGTACGCAGCACCTTCAGCCGAGATCGAACCCGGGCCGCCAAAGATGTTGACGTACGGGGCCGAACAACCGGTCGCGGCCTGGTGGCAAAGGACGGCATCCTGCAGGGCCGAAACGGACAGGTTGCCCGTCTGGATCTGCGAGATGGACGAGCGCGAGTAGTTCGCAAACGCGTCATACGACCAATTTTCGTTGATGTCGCCGCGAGCGCCGAACACCAGCTGGTAGGAACTCGTATCACGCAGCGAGTTCCGCGTGCCGAGCTCTTCATAACGACGCGAGGTACGAATGGTGGCAGTGCCGTCACCATTGTTGGAACCGGTGTAAGACTCATCAACATTCGGTGTCAGCGGATCGTCCGCAATGCTGACATCGTTCGTCATCAGAGCCAGAAGGTCGGCCGGGATGTTCGGGTCGGACAGGTCAACGTTCAGGGTCACACCGGCCGGCGTCGGAGCCAGCTGGGAATCAACGACGTTGTTGGCGTAAACGCCACGACCGTACAGCTCGAAATGCTCATTCACTTCATAGGTCGCGAAGGCCGAGAAGTTGTAGCGCTCTTGCGGCAGCTGCAGGTAGTTGGACGGCGCATAGTTGTAGGTGTCGTTCGGGTTACCGAAACGCATGCCACGAACCTGGCCTTGCTCGTTCACGAAGAAGCCCGAGCAGGTGTTACCGACACAATCGCCGTCGAACGTCTCGACATCAGCCGTGGTGAGGCCAAAGTTGGACGTGGTCGCGCCACGGATACGGGTACCCGGAATGTTCGACGAGCCACCGGCGATGAAGCCGTCGGCAGCATTGCCCGGACCCGGATCCCAATTGGTCAGCTGCGAGAAGTCGCGGTCACCCTGGAAGACTGCCTGGCGGTTGGTGTAACCCATGGAGATGACAGCGTTACCCCGACCATCGTCGAAATTGCCGCCCATCGTGATCGACAGGGTCGTGATCTCACCATCGAGGTCACCCAGCGAAAGTTCCTGCGACGCGTTGATCTCAACGCCTTCGAAGTCATCCTTCATAATGAAGTTGACAACACCGGCAACAGCGTCCGAACCGTAAACGGCCGAAGCACCACCGGTCACGATGTCGACAGAGTCGACAAGCGCGGACGGGATGTTGTTGAGGTCGACGACCTGGGCCGGACCGGAACCGACGAAGCGCATGCCGTCGACGAGGACGAGCGTACGGGTCGTGCCGAGGCCACGCAGGCTGACCGTTGCCGTACCGTTACCCGGGTTGTTCGAGGTCGAGTCGAACGCCGGAACGACTTGCGGCAGGGTATTGATGAAGTCTTCGGTGTTGACCGTGTTCACAACCGCGAGCTGCTCAGCAGACACGTTCGTGATCGGGCTCGGCGCCACCGTATCGGTACGCTGGATGCGCGAACCGGTTACGACAACGACGTCGTCGTCTTGTGCTACAGCGGGAGCCGCGACGGCCAGACCGCTGATCAGCGTGCTTGCCATCAGGCAAGTCTTCAAGGACTTGGATCTCACTCTTAATCCCTCCGAGTAAGGTATACGGAAAGGATGGGCTCACTCAGTCACGTGAGTTTTGAGCCCCCCTCAGATTCGGATCGCCCGAAAGCTTTCCATTTCTGCAAGGTACGTCTGCGATTTCGGGGGGGTCAATGACATCACACCGTCACAATCGGTCTTTGCGATACACTGTTGCAGGTTTGTCGCAGACGAAAGCAGCCGGAAAGTAGCGATGTCGCACCAGCAGGTCGATCAACGAAACTTGCTCAGGGATCGGGCAGAAGGTCGAACGGTGCGGTGATCCGCAACTCATCGCCCTGGAACGGCTCAACGCCATGCCAGAAGAAGGACGGGAAGAAAATCGCGTGGCCCGGCTCGGGCAGAATGTAGCGCTCGGCCGGAAGCGCCAAACCTGGCAGGCCTGGCACGCCCAGCCGGAGCCATCCGTCCCGCTCGCCATCCAGAACACGCTTCGGTATTTTCACGTAGTAGCTGGCACTCACCCAGCCGGCCGGATGGACATGATCCACATGCCCGCCACCGGAGCGGAGACGCACGGACCAGGCCCCGGCCAGCCGCGCCCGCCCCGTATTGCGCGCCAGAAACGGATGATCCGGGTCCTCGGGCAATTCAGCCAGATATTTTCGGGACAAATCCTGCAACGCCATCGCCAATTCGCGAATCACCGGGTCATCGCTGTTCCACAAACGACCGGCTGACTGTGTGCCGCCATACAGGGTCTGTTCCAGCGGCGCGGCGCCATCGGCGTGCAAGGCCTCGATTCGCTCCGCCAGCGCCTCGTTGAAATCGGCCAGCGAGGCATAGCCGGGCGGCGGCGTGATCGGCATCTTGCGCGCGAAACGGTCATAGTCGCACAGGCGGGCATAACGGGCATCGCCGGTTTGGCGCCAGGCGACCGACTGCAGGGCAAGGTGTTTTTGCAAGTGTTCCGCCGGCGGGTCGACGGTCAACACATCGACAGCCTCAGCCCAGGCTGAATTCACCAGCAAGGCTTCGGCAAGACCGTGCCGGGCGGCCCAATCCTGGCCCTCTGACATGGCAAAGGCCCGCCGCGCATCAACCAGCGCAGCGGCGGCATCGCCTGTCCGCAAACTCAACTCGCTGCGGACCATGGCCGCCGCCACAGCCGCGGGATCGCGCGCCAGGGCTGCATCGGCCGCGGCCCGGGCAGCAACAGCGTCGCCGCTGCGCATCAACAGCCGCGCGAGCAGGGCGTTGAGCTGCGGATCACCACTTGCCGTGATTGCCTGTTTAAGACTGTCCAGTGCTGAAGCACCTTGCCCCGCCTCGAACAGGAGACTGGCGAGGTCGGCGTGATAGCCCGCATCGAACGGCGCCAGCGACAAGGCCTGCCGATAGGCCCGCTCGGCACCGGCAATATCGAGCCGCGTGCGCAGGCTGTGGCCAAGCTGGGCGTGAGCCTCGGCCATGCCAGGCGCCAGCTGGCAGGCCTGTTCAAGATCGGTGCAGGCCTCCGCCAGTCGGCCCGCCTCGCGCAACAGCGCACCGCGATTGATCCGCGGCAGGACGGCCCGGTCATCACTGGCAATCGCCGCCGTGAACGCGCGCTCAGCCGCCACATCATCGCCGCGCCGGCGCGCCAGATTTCCCAGCGCATTCAACGCTCCGGCATGCCCCGGCCGGAGCGCCAACACATCGTCCAACGCTGCCTCGGCGACGTCAAAATCATCGCCGCCCGACAGGGTCAGGGCGAGGTTCAGCCGGGCATCAAAATAGTCCGGAGCCAGTTCGATCGCGCGCCGGTAGGCGTCAACCGCCGCCCCACTCCGTCCGGCCCGGCCATGATGATTGCCGAAATTATTATGGACGACGGCAGGTTGGGAGTGGCTGTCGGCGGCGGCAGCAAAGTCGGCGCAGGCGCCGGGATCATCGCCAGCCCGGCTGCGCGCCATGGCCCGCAACATCAGAGCGTCAGCCTGTCCCGGTGTCGCCAACAGGACCTTGTCCAACAGATCAACAGCGTCTGCGAAGCGGCCAGCCTGCAGCAGACCTGCGGCCCTCTGCAGCGTCTCGATCATGACCGTGCCCGCCCCCGCAACCGGTCGAGCCAGGCGCCGATACCGCCGCCGCTTGAGGGCCGGCGCCGACCCGTGTCATCGTCGGCATTTTCATGGGGATGATTGTCGGCATCATGTCCGGTCCAGGCACCGGTGTCCGGATCGACCGGCCAGCAGGACAGCTCATCGTCAAAGGCGCCGAGCCAGTCGCGATAGGGGGTCGTGCTGTCGAGATGCTGCGGCGATGGCGCCCGCCGGACCTGCAACGCGGAAAACGTCATCACCGCGCGATCCTGCTTGTAGAATTCCAGGCAGGCACGCGACCAGCCGATCCGGGTGCGGGCCAGGATGTAACGCAGCCGGTCCTCGAAATCGCGCACGAAGTCTTCGTACTGGATCGTCGTGACCCGGCCGGGATAATGCCGCGCCCAATGATCGCCGATCCGCGCCTGGTGGGCGTAGTAATGGGCGATGTCCCCGAGGTCATGGGCAAAAGGCCACATGCGCGAGAAATTGCGGCGATAGATCGAAAAGGCCGTCTCAACGGGCTTGCGGCGGATATGCAGCACCGGTGCGTCGGGAAACATCTGCCTGATCAGGCCGATGGCGAGGAAGTTGGAGGGTTGTTTGTCCGTCACCCAGCGCGCGCCCTCAAGCCCGTGCGCCTCGTATTGGCCGAGATAACGGGCGCGCCAGGCCTCCAGCCGGGCCTCGGGAATGGGGCCACCGCTATAGCGGGCCTGCTTCGCCCAGCGCTCGAACTCCGCAAGAATGACGATCATGGCGCTCAACTCGCCACCACCGACCACATCTTCGTGCGCTGCCAGGGCCGCCTCCAACAGCGTGGTGCCAGAGCGGGGCATGCCGACGATAAAGACCGGTGTCGGTCCCGTGCCCATGACCGGTGCGGTGGTATCAACCTCGTCAAACGCGGCGATCAGCCGGTCGACGCGGGCTTCGTGGGCACCGCGGTCATAGGCGGAACGGGCCTTGCCCGTGTGCTGGACATGCTTGCAAGAATTGGCCGCGCGCCAGGCGGCGAAGGCGGCATCACGCTGCTTGGCGGCGTGACGACAATCGCCCAGCGCAAACAGGCCGATCGCCTTGCGATCAACGGCCAGGTCGGGCCGGTCGATCTCCGCCTGCAAGCGCTCGATATCGACTTCCGGCAAGGCGCCGCGGGTGAGTTCGCACAACATGCCATAGGCTTCCAGCTGGGCCGGATCATGTTCCAGGGTCTGGCGGGCCAGGGCGATGGCTTCGTCGGTATGACCGAACATGGTCTCGATCCGGGCCAGGCCGAAACTCGCTTCGGCGCAGGCATCATCCAGCGACAGTGCACGCTGGAAAGCAGACCGGGCCGAGGCCATGTCACGCGCCCCGATCATCAAGCGCCCCAGCGCGGCCCAGTTTTCCGCGTCCCCGGGATGGGCATCGACAACCGGCCGGAATATCTCGACGGCACGGCGATAATAACCCTGCTCACCCAGCGCGAGCGCCAGCGCGCCGCGTGCTTCCTCATCGTCCGGCGCGGCAGCCAGCCAGCGCCCGGCCTGATCGCTCATGCCGACCCAGTCACCGAGCTGACGCGACACCATCGCCTGTACGCGCAGCAAGTCCGGTGAACCGGCCAGCCCGCCGGTCTCCGCACTGCGGGCCGCCTTGCGGGCAGCGGCAAAGTCGCCCGTCTCCAGGCGCGCCGCGGCCAGCATCAGGGCGAGATGGGCCGCGGCAGGATGTTGCGGTTCGATCTCGAGCGCCCGCGACAACGCGTCCCCGGCCAGGTCATAGACCCCGGCCCGGCCCGCGACATCACCCAACCGGCCCTGGACGTCGAACCGGCCCGGCGCGAGCGTCGCTGCCCGGCTTGCGGCCTCGAGGGCAGCAGCAAGATTGCCGGACATTTCATGCTGGATCGAGCGATAAAGCGGCGCCGAGGCATTGGCCGGATCGGCCGCCTCGGCGCGGTCGAGCCAGCTGCTGCCGGCGGCGAAGTCCCCGGTCTCCAGGGCACAGACGCCCTGGATCGCCATCGCCTCGGCATTATCCGGCATCTCGGCGAGGACGGCATCGCACAGGCCGCGAGCCCCCGCGAAATCCTCGGCCAGCCGGCGTTGCCCGGCCTCGGCAAGACGCGGATCGCTCATCCTGCCGCCCCGGCGGCGGGGTCATTGCGGAACCAGCCGGTGATCTGATAGCGGCCCTCGCCGGCAAAGGGCGCAACCGGGCTGACCGCATGCATGCGTCGCCCGTCGAAGATCGACAGCATGTTGAAACGCGGCAGGAAGGCCCGCGACACGTCCAGACCATCCTCGATCAACATCAACAGCCCCCCCCAATCGGTCTGCCAATTGCGCGTAAATCCAAGTGTATAAGCGGCAACACGTTCGCGATCATGGCCCTCATCGACATGGCGTGTCAGGAAATGACCCCGCGCATAGCGGGTCGCCTGGGCGTCGGCCTTCGTCACCAGTGGCGCCCCGGTCACGGCTTGGCCGAAATCGAGAAATTCGCGGGAGTTGAGAAACTCGGTGACACGGTGGATCGGATGGCCGGGATCCCAGTGCGAGGTATAGGCCTGGATCATCGGATAAGCGTCGTAGAGATAGCCGTAATTTTTCTGCGCCCGCTGCATGACGGCGCCGATCTGGGCTGCCACCGCTTCGCGGCCCATGCGCTGGACGTCCTGCTGGGTCAGCTGGACGATGACTTCCCCGCCCTCGCCCTGCGGCGTCGGTTCGGGAAAGACCAGGCGCCAGTTCAGCGTATCCCGCAGGAGGGTGCTGATCTGCTCGGCGAGGTCAGGCTCGAACACGTCGGGGATCTGGACCAGCGGCGTCTCGGCATAACGGCTCGCCCACTCGGCGGCATCTAGAGCCGGATTGAGGCGAAGATCGAGTGTATCGGCCATGGCGGGTCACTACCTGTAACAAACGGACCGAAAACACCTATCCACGCCACTCGGCGGTGTCCAGATGAGCGGTCAGCAAGCGCCAGCCCTGGCGCAAACGAAAACGGCGCGCTCCACGAGGAGCGCGCCGCATTCATGCGTCGATATCGGGTGTGTCTACTCGATGATTTTCGAGACGACGCCGGCGCCGCCAGATCTTGCTGACGGTTGGGCCGGCCGGTTTGCCTCAAAGACTATTCAATAATCTTAGAGACGACGCCGGCGCCGACGGTGCGGCCACCTTCACGGATGGCGAAGCGGAGCTTCTCTTCCATGGCGATCGGCACGATCAGCTCGACATTCATTTCAACATTGTCGCCCGGCATCACCATTTCCGTGCCTTCGTTCAGCGTCACGACGCCGGTGACGTCGGTCGTGCGGAAGTAGAATTGCGGACGGTAATTGGTGAAGAACGGCGTGTGACGGCCACCCTCTTCCTTGGTCAGGATATAGGCTTCTGCCACAAATTTGTGGTGCGGCGTGATGGAGCCCGGCTTGGCCAGAACCTGGCCACGCTCGACACCTTCACGATCGACGCCGCGCAGCAGCACACCGACATTGTCGCCAGCCTGGCCCTGGTCGAGCAGCTTGCGGAACATTTCAACGCCGGTACAGGTCGTCTTCGAGGTGTCACGGACGCCGACGATTTCGATCTCTTCACCAACCTTGACGACACCGCGCTCGATACGGCCGGTCACAACCGTGCCGCGGCCCGAGATCGAGAACACATCCTCGATCGGCATCAGGAAAGGCTGGTCGATCGGACGCTCAGGCGTCGGGATGTAGTCGTCGACAGCCGCCATCAGCTCAAGGATCTTGTCCTTGCCGATGTGGTCGTCACGGCCT